>CAMEZU010000080.1 GCA_945947925.1 uncultured Verrucomicrobiota bacterium | reverse complement strand
AAAGGGCGTGCCCTTCACCGCGGCCGACTTCTACGAAGCCGGTCGGGAGAGGTTGCAGCTTCAGGTCGCCGCCGGGGAGGCCTTCCTCGACCGCGTGATCGAGGAACCGGTCGTGAACCGGCCGGGTCTCGCCCTCACGGGCTTCTTCGAGGACTTCGCCTGGGCGCGCGTGCAGCTGATCGGCAACGCCGAGTCGGCCTATCTCAAGTCGCTGGACCGCCGGGTGCGCGAGGAGCGCTTCCGGGCGCTGGTCGAGCGCAAGGCCTGGCTGTTCGTGACCACGAACGGGCACAAGCCCGACGCGGTCACGCGCAAGATGGCCGACGAGATGGGCGCGGTGATTCTCACCTCTCCGTTGCAAACCCGAGTCTTCGCGCGGCTGGCGACGTTCATCCTCGAGCAGCTCGGGGCGCCGCGGACGTCGATCTACGGCACGATGGTCGAGGTCTGCGGCCTGGGCGTCATGTTCGAGGGCGATCCGGGGCTCGGCAAGAGCGAGACGGCGCTTGGCCTGATCAAGCGCGGGTCGGCGCTCATCGCCGACGACCTCACCTGCATCCGCAAGGACGTGGCGTCGAACCTCCTCTTCGGGAGCGCGAGCGAGTCCACGGCCGGCTACATGGAGATTCGCGGCATCGGCATCATGCACGTGCCGAGCGTCTTCGGGGTCAATGCAGTCCGGGGCGAGAAGCGCCTGCAGCTCGTGATCACCTTCAAGCGGCTCCAGGAGATCCGCGGGGAGGTCGACCGCATCGGGCAGACGCGCAAGATGCGCACGATCTTGGGCGTGGACGTTCCGAATATCATCATTCCCGTGTCGGAGGGACGGGATCTCGTCAACCTGGTTGAGACGGCTGCGCAGCAGCAGAAGCTGATCAACGCCGGCTACGATTCGGTGGCCGAGCTTTCCGAGCGTCTGCGCCGCCGCGCGGACGATCCGCAGAATTTGAAACGAAAGGGCAGAACGAATGGCAGATAAGATCACCAAGGAGCTCACGCTCCAGAACAAGTACGGCATGCACGTCCGACCCGCCGGTCTCTTCGCGAAGGTCGCGAGCCGCTTCGACGCCGACGTCGAGGTCGAGAAGGACGGCAACAGCGTCTCCGGCAAGTCGATCATGGCGCTTATGACGCTCGAGGCGACCTGCGGCACGGTGCTGAAGGTCACCGCCAGCGGTCCCCAGGCCGCCGAGGTGCTCGAGGAGCTTGAGGCGCTCGTCGCGCGCAAGTTCGACATCCCGGATGAGCAATAAGCAGCCCATAACGATCGCAGGCCTGGCAGCGGCGCGTGGATTCGCGTCGGGTCCGGTCTTCATCTACCGCGGGGACGGGGAGCTGCCCGTGCCCGAGTATGTCATCGAGGAGGGGCGCGAGGGCGACGAGAAGCTCCGCTTCAAGCGGGCGGTCTTTGACGTCAAGCGCGACCTCGAGGGGCTCATTTCCGTCCTGCAGGAGCGGACGGGGCGCGAAGACGTCCGGGTCTTCGAATGCCATTTGATGATTCTTGAGGATGCGGCGCTGCAGGACGAGGTCGCGTGCTACATCCAGTCCGACCGGCTGAACGCCGAGGCCGCCGTCCGCAAGACGATGAACGGCGCGCGCGCGCAGTTCGAGCGGATGAACGACCCGTATTTCCGCGAGCGCGTCCGCGACATCGACGACATCGAGCGCCGCGTGCTGAAGGCGCTGACCGGCTTCGACCGGAGTCCTCACCTTGAGCTGAAGACCCCGTCCATCATCGTGGCGGACGACCTGACGCCGTCGGAGACGGTGCAGCTGCCGCGCGACCTCGTTCTCGGCTTCGCGACGAACGGCGGATCGACGACGAGCCACGTCGCGCTGCTGGCCCGGGCGCTCGCCCTGCCTGCGGTGTGCGGCCTCGGGAACATCACCTCGCGCGTCTCGCCGGGTGAGACGGTCCTGCTGGACGGCACCAACGGCGCGGTCACGCTCAATCCCGACGAGGACACGCGGCGCCAGTTCGAGACGCTCGTCCGGCGTCAGCGCGAGCTGGCGGTCGAGGCGGCGTCGGGGGCGCCCGCCGGCACGCTGAAGGACGGCGGGGACGTGCCGCTCTACGCGAACATCCATCCGGGCGTGCCCGTTGCGGGCGTCTGCGAGTACGGTTCGCGCGGCATCGGCCTCTACCGCAGCGAATACCTCTGGCTCAACCGCGAGGCCGAGCCGACCGAGGAGGACCAGTTCATCGCCTACAAGGCCGCGGTGCAGTTCTCGGCGCGCCTGCCCCCCGGCGCCTCGGTCGCGATCCGCGCGCTGGACATCGGCGGCGACAAGCTCGTGCGCGGCATTTCCGCCAAGGAGTCCAATCCGTTCCTCGGCAACCGCTCGATCCGCTATCTCCTGTCCCATCGCGACGTGATGCGCAAGCAGGTGCGCGCAATCCTGCGCGCCTCGGCCTTCGGCAAGGTCAAGCTGATGTACCCGATGGTCTCCTGCATCGAGGAGTTGCGCGAGGCGGCGACGCTGCTGGAGACGGTGAAGCGCGACCTCGACCGGGCGGGCCTTCCCTACGACCGCGAGATCCAGGTTGGCGTGATGATCGAGGTGCCTGCGGCCGCCATCAATGCGGACGAGTTCGCCCGCTATGCGGACTTCTTCTCTATCGGCACGAACGACCTCATCCAGTACACGATGGCGGCGGACCGCGGCAACGACGCCGTCGCCCACCTGTACCAGCCGTTCAACCCCGCAGTCCTCAAGCTGATGAAGATGACCATCGCCGCCGCGAAGGCGCACGGCATCCAGGTCAGCGTCTGCGGCGAGTCCGCCGCGGACCCGATCGTGGGCATCTACTGGGCGGCCCTCGGCGTGGACGTGCTGTCGATGAGCGCGACCTACATTCCCGTCATTTCCAAGATCCTGTCGTGCCTGACGCGCGCGGACCTCGACGAGTACGCGAAGGTACCCGAGCGGATGCCTGTCGGTTCCACCGCGCAGGAGATCTTCGACGCCTGCCACGCCTGGATGGCGGAGAGACTCCCCGACCTGCAGGACGCGTTCCTATGATCGTCGTTCCCGAAATCGTCCTCGAGCGGATCGCCTGTGCCGTCGGTCCCGTCGTGACGGACAACCGCAGCACCGTCCCCGAGAAGACGATCGAGGCGACGGGCTTCGCGCGCCGCTACTCCGTCGCCCCCGGCACCACGCTCCTCGACCTCTGCCTCGAGGCGGTCCGCCGCCTTCCCGCCGAGACGCTGTCCGGCGTCGGCGGCGTCATCGCCGCGACCTTTTCCGCCGAGGACCGCTTTCCGTCCCTCGCCGTCCGCGTCGCGGGGGCGCTCGGACTCCCCGACGCGACCCCGGCCTTCGACCTGCAGATGGCCTGCAGCGCCTATCCGTACGCCGTCTACCTGGCGGGACGTCTTGCGGCCGATACGGGACGCCAGGTGCTCGTCGTCAACGGCGACATCCAGTCCGCCCTCACGGACCCCGCCGACGCCGCGACCGCGCCGCTCTTCTCGGACGCCGCGACCGCGACGCTCGTCAGCTGCGATCCCGCGCGGACCGAGCGGTCCTCGGTCGACTTCCTCTCGCACGCGTCCGACGCGCTCCGCTGTCCATCCGGGGGACCGATCTCGATGGACGGCTTCGGCGTCTTCTCCTTCGTCGCCACCGAGGTGGCGCCGTTCCTGAAGCGCTTTGTCGAACTTTCCGCAGCCTCCGATCCGCGTCCCCTCGACGGCTTCGCCCCGCATCAGGCCAACCTCTATATGGTCCGCCAGCTCGCGCGTTCGCTCGGACTCACCGACCGGCTCCTAACGGACGGAGGGGCGTTCGCCAATCCCGGCTCCTGCTCCGTCCCCCTCACGCTCGCGAACGCGGGCCGCACGGGCCGGATGCTGATCGCCGGCTTCGGCGCCGGCCTCTCCGCCGCCGCAGCAACCGTCCGCCTCGCCTGAGGAGAGGTTGCTGCTTAAGAAATCGTCCTTTGGACGCCATCTCATTGTTGTCTTTCCTTTCCTTTGCTATAATCCTTGCATCAGAAAGGACAGTTTGTATGAAGCAAGGTTGGCGCTGGTACGGTGACGCGGATGCGATCACGCTCAAGGAAATCCGTCAGGCTGGGGTGACCGACGTGGTTGCGGCTCTCTATGAACGCAAGCCGGGCGAGGTGTGGCCGGTCTCCGAGATCAAGGCCCGCGCGAAGAAGGTGAAGGACGCTGGCATGGTCTGGTCCGTCGTCGAGTCCGTGCCGATTCACGAGGACATCAAGAAGCACACGGGCGACTACCTCAAGTACGTCGCGAACTACAAGCAGACCCTGCGCAACCTCGCGAAGTGCGGCATCAAGACGGTCTGCTACAACTTCATGCCGGTTCTGGACTGGACGCGCTCCAACCTCACCTACGCGCTCCCCGACGGCTCGACCTGCCTCGAGTACAACGAGTACGAGCTCGCGGGCTTCGACATGTTCTACCTCAAGCGTCCGGGCGCGGAGAAGGAGTACGACAAGAAGACGAAGGACCGCGCGACGAAGCTCTGGAAGAAGCTCTCGCATGCTGAGCGCAAGCGCGTCGCCGACTCCGTTCTCTGCGGTCTTCCCGGCACGGTCGACGACCTCACCCCCGAAGAGTTCCTCGCCCAGCTCAAGACCTACGAGGGCATTGACGACGCGAAGCTCCGCGAGAACATGTACTGGTTCCTCAACGAGATCTCGCCGGTCCTCGAGGAGACGGGCGTCAACATGTGCATCCATCCGGACGATCCGCCGCATCCGATCTTCGGCCTTCCGCGCATCCTTTCGAATGCGAAGGACATCGAGATGATGTACAAGAAGTGCCCCTCGAAGCACGTCGGCCTCACGCTCTGCACGGGCTCCCTCGGCGGCGACCCGAAGAACAACGCGGTCGAGATCATGAAGAAGTTCGGCAAGCGCGTCTACTTCTGCCACTTCCGCAACCTCGAGTACACCGACGACATGATCTTCCACGAGTCGCAGTGCCACCTCGTCGGCAATACGGACATGCCGAAGCTCTTCGAGGAGTTCCTCAAGGAGGAGAAGCGCCGCGGCGAGAAGATCGTGGTCCGTCCCGACCACGGCCGCTTCCTCGAGATCGACAAGGGCCGCAAATGCTACTGCGGCTACAGCTATGGCGGACGCCTGATCGGCCTCGCCGAGCTGCGCGGACTCGAAATCGGTCTGAAGTATGCCAAAAAGGGTCTCTGATTTGATATAATGGCGGTGTATGCACCGCCTTCTAGTCGAATCACACGAGCTGTCCCAGGAAAGCCCCGCGCTTTCCCGGGACGCTTTGCATCATCTTAAGGTCCTGCGTCCGAAGGACGGCGAGGAAATCGAGCTCTTCGACGGCAAGGGGAGCCTGCGCCGGTATCTCTTCGACGCCGCCGCTCGGGGCCTGCGCGCGGCGCCCGGCCAAACCATCCGGACAGTCGGACAATCGAACAATTCCCTGACCCTCTTCGCCTGCGTGACGAAGGGGTCGCGCTGGGACTGGACGATCGAGAAGGCGACGGAACTCGGGGTGACGCGCATCGTGCCCGTCATCTCGGACCGCACGATCGTCCGCATCCCGAAGGCCGAGCGCGCCGCCAAGCGCGAGCGCTGGCAGCGCATCGCCGAGGACGCCGCGCGCCAGTCCGACGCCGTCTGGCTGCCCGAGATCGTTGAGGCCGTGGACTTTGCGGACACGCTTCCGCTCGTGAAGGCCTGCACCTGCTTCGTCGGCGCCCTTACCGATCCCCCGCCGCGACCGCTCCTGGAGGCGGTCCGCGCCTCCGACCCACTCCCGTCCGACCTCGCCGTCTATGTCGGGCCGGAAGGGGACTTCACCCCGGACGAGCTTCGGGCGCTGCTCGCGTGCGCGACGCCCGTGAGCTTCGGTCCGACCGTCCTGCGTGCCGAAACTGCGGCACTTTTCGGCGTCGCCGTGCTGGCGTCCGCCCGTCATACCCGATGAAGACCGCGGTGATGAGCGACGTGCACGCGAATCCCGCCGCACTCCGTGCGGCGCTCGTCGATTCGCGTCTGCTCGGCTGCACGCGGTGGATCTTCCTTGGGGACGTCACGGGCTACGGCTACGACGTGCGCGTGGCGCTCGAGCTCGTGCGGGCGCGCTTCGACGTCGCGCTGATGGGCAACCACGATTCGGTCCTGCTCGGACGCGAGCCCGCGATGCTCGTGCTGCTCTGCCCGAACTACGACATCGACGTGCGCCAGCGGCATCAGCTGAACGACGAGGAGAAGGACTGGCTGCGCCAGCGTCCGTTCGTCCACCGCGAGGCCGGGGCGACCTTCGTCCACGGCGACATGACGAGTCCCGCGCAATGGCGCTACATCCTCGACACGCCGTCCGCCATCCTCAACTTCAAGGCGACGGAAGACGACGCGGAGAAGGTGATCTTCTGTGGACACTCCCACCACGCCGAGGTCTGGGAGCGCGAACCGTCCGGTGCGGTGCGGCACCGGTATGACACCTCGATGGACAAGCCCGCCGAGGTGGCGGAATCTGTCGTCATCGACCTCGCGCCTGACCGCCGCTACATCGTCAACGTCGGCAGCGTCGGCTATCCGCGGAACGACCTCTGCATGAGTTATGCCGTCTACGATCCGGAGGAGCGTCGCGTGACCCTCCGCCGCCTGCCGTTCGACTTCCCCGGCTACATCGCGAACCTCCAGTCCGCCGGCGTCACGCTGCCGCGCTGGCTTCGCTGAAAGGTGAATAAAGATGAAGCGAATCCTGACACTGGCCTTCGCCGCGGCCTTGGCCGCACACACGGGCGCGGAGGTCCTCACCCGCGCCGATTCGGGACTGAAGGCCGCGGACGGCGATTTCACGGCGTCCTTCACCTTCCGCTGGAACGGCTTCGCGCCGATTCCGAAGGAGATGGCCTGGCGCAACGGGATGATCGCTTGCCACCGGTCCGGCTACTACGAGGGCTGGCGTCTCTTCCTGCACGACGCGAACGAGGGACGGCCCGTCTTCGAGGTCGGACGCAAGGAGGGCGCCGTGTCCGTGGAGTCGGGCGAGGGCCTCTCAACCGGCATCTGGCACCGCGTCGCCGTCTCGTGGCAGCGGTCCAAGAAGGATCCCGCCCGCGGCACGATGCGTCTCTTCGCGGACGGCGCGCTCGTCGCGGAATCGCCCGACGACCGTCCGAAGCCGCTGACGGACGCCTCCCCGGTCCAGCTCGGCTACGTCGACTTCGGCGTGGGCGCGCTTGACCTCGAGGTTGCGGACCGCGCGCTCGTCGCGAAGGCGCTCACCGAGGCGGAGGTGCGCGAGGAGTATCGGAAGGACGCGCGGATCGCCGCCGACAGGCCGCTTGAGGACCGTCCGCTTTTCGCGGGCGTCTACGCGCGTTCGCTGCGCCAGGCCGACCGCGCCGCCGCGCGCCTCGCTGCGGAGCCGAAGCGAGAGGAGCCGTCCGCACCGCGCGAGGCGCGCGTGTGGGAACGGACCGAGGACCTGTCCGTTCCCGCGGGCACCGTCCGCACGATCGAGAACATCGCCTTCCGCGGCCGCGCGCTGGAGATTCCCCGCGCGGCGTTCGGTCCCGTCACGGACCCCGCGGTCCTGGCGCGCTTCCCCGAGGCCGTGCGGGACCGTGTCCTTTCGGCACCCGTCTCGGGCTTCGATCCGTTCGCCTCCTACGGCACCGGCATTGCCCGCCGCCGCGCCGCGCTTGTCTTCGAGCGCAGGGGGACCGTGCTGGCGCAGGCCGCCTGGCCGAACGACGCGTGCGCGCAGGCGCAGCTGAAGGACGGCG
>CAMEZU010000079.1 GCA_945947925.1 uncultured Verrucomicrobiota bacterium | reverse complement strand
CGCTGACCTATGCCGTCGGCGAGCCCCAGGTGGCCTACACGCTGCTCCTGCAGCATAAGAACCCGAGCTGGCTCTACTCTGTCGACCAGGGCGCGACGACGATCTGGGAGCGCTGGAACAGCTATACGAAGAAGGACGGGTTCGGCGACGTCGGCATGAACAGCTTCAACCACTACGCCTATGGCGCCGTCCTCGGCTGGCTCTATGAGACGGCCGCCGGCATTCAGCCCGGTCCGAAGGGCGGGTACGACGAGGAGTTCCGCCTCGCCCCCGTCCCCGATCCGCGTCTCGGCTTCCTCAAGGCTTCCTACCGCACCCGCAACGGCGTCATCCAGAGCGCCTGGCGCTATGCCGACGACGGGGCTTGCGTCTGGACGTTCACCGTGCCGGCCGGTAGCCGCGCGACAGTTTGCGTCAATGGTACGACCGCCGTCTACGAGGCGGGAACCCACACACTGGAGGTCAAGTAAATGACACGGTTTTCCATTGCCGTTGCGACGGGACTGTCCGCCGCTTTCGCGTTTGCCAACGCCTGGGACAACGTCCAGATCAAGGGCGTGACCGACAAGGCGAATCCCGTCGGTTATGCCGTCAACGAGCCGATCGTCTTCACGCTGACGGCGACGGACGTCCCGTCCGGCCTGGCGACGGACGACGTCGTGCTCCGCTGGACGCGCACCGGCGATGACGGCAAGACGGTCAAGGGCGAGTGTCCGTTCGTTGCGGGACGGACCTGCGTCGTCACGACGGCCCTTGACCGCGCGGGCTTCGTCCGTCTCGAGGCCAAGCTCTACGACCGCAAGACGGGCGAGAAGATCCGACGTGACAAGAAGGCGCCGGGGGCGCCCGACTGGTCGCCCGCCAAGGAGGTCTTCTTCGACGGCGGCGCAGGTGTCGCGGTCGATGCGATCCGCCAGTGGAATCCCGAGCCCGCCGACTTCGACGCGTTCTGGGCGAAGCAGAAGGCGATTCTCGCCCAGGTGCCGGTGAAGGCGGACCTCAAGCCCGTCAAGACCGCGCACGGTTGCCGCATCTTCGCGGCGACGATCGACTGCGCGGGACCGCGTCCCGTGACCGGCTATCTCTTCATTCCCGAGGGCGTTGCACCGAAGAGCTGCCGCGCGCGCGTCGCGTTTCAGGGCTACGGCTTCTACAGGCAGGGCTGTCCCGAATGGGCGACCTGGGGCTGCGTTGCGAACAAGGAGATCTTCCTCGAGATCAACGCGCACGGCTACGAACTCGACCGCGAGCCTGAGTACTACAAGGACTTCGAGAAGGGGATCCGCACCGAGAAGTATTCCTATGCCTTCTCCCCCGAGGAGAACGCGAAGCCCGAGACGGCTTACTTCCGCGGGATGGCCTTGCGCGTGATGCGTGCGCTCCAGTATGTGAAGACGCGGCCCGAGTGGAACGGCACGGACCTCATTGTCGAGGGCGGCAGCCAGGGCGGACTCCAGACGAGCTGGGCGGCGGGACTCGATCCCGACGTGACCCTGGCGCGTCCCTCCATCACCTGGGGCTGCGACTACGGCGCGACCGAACCGGGACGCCGTCTGCACGGACCGTGGTACCCGAAGTACGCGCCCGGACTCGACTACTTCGATGCGATCAACCACATCAAGCGCGCGAAGTGCCCCGTGGAGGTGACACGCGCCGGTCTCGGCGACTACACGTGCCCGCCCTCGGGCCTCGCTGCGTACTACAACGCGATTCCGACCCCGAAGTCGATCTACTGGGTGCAGGGCTCGCAGCACGGACTCATCCCGCCGCAGCCGAACCAGACCTACACCGACAGGCGCGGCCACGAGCAGACCGGCACCGAATCGAAGTCGCAGAGCGCGTCCTCCGACGTGAAGTGAGGCACCGTCCCCGGGGCGGTCAGACGGACCGTCTCTCCCGGCGCCAAGCGTCCGGCGTCTGTCGGAACGCCTCGGAAAAGACCTTGGAGAAGTACTGGGGATTCCTGAAACCGGCGTCGGTGGCGATTTTCGCCGCCGACGTTTCCGTTTCAGCCAGGAGCCGGCAGGCGAGCTCGAGACGCTGGCGGATGATCTCCTGCTGGACGGTCGTGCCGAGCTCGTACCTGAACGCATTGTTCACCGTCGTGTGTGAATAGCCGACGTGACGGACCACGTCCGAGGCGTTGACGCCCGACGTCAGATTCCGCCGGATGTAGACGAGCGCGTCGGAAATCCACTTGATGCTGAACTGGTACGTGTCCGTCGACGCCCGTTCGATCACGCGACGGGGCGGATGGAGGACGGTCCGCCCGTGCCGCGCCGGATGCGCGAAGAGGTCCGCCAGCAGTTCCCCCGCGCGGCGCCCGAGCGCGAACGGATGCGTATCGATGCTGGAGAAGGGTGTCGCCGTGAAGCTGCAGAGGAGCGTGTCGTTGTCCACGCCCAGCACGGCAATCTCCTCTGGCACGCGCAGCCCCGTCGCCTCGCAGACCTTCATCACCTGGAACGCGCGGATGTCGTTGCAGCAGAAGACCGCCGTCGGCTTCGGCAGGCCCGACAGCCAGGTCGCCAGGGCCGCTTCGTCCGGAACCTGACCCGTCATCTCCTTGCGGAAGAACGTGTCCTTCACCTGGCCCGGCGCCTCGCCGGAGTAGACGCTACAGCGCATGCCGCGCTCCTTCGCCTCGCGTGCGAAGACCGCGTCGCGCGCGTCCGAGAAACGGAGGCCCGGGTAGCCGCAGGTGGCGACGAATCCGAACATCCGGTTGGCGAAGAACGAAGCCGCCATCTCCGCAATCGCCTCGTCGTCCAGCCGGAGCGTCACGAACGGACTGTCCTCAAGCCGTCCGTAGACGTCCACGACCGGCTTGCCCGTCGCAAGCAGCGCCTTCGCCGTCCGGTCGTCCATGACGCGCGCGATGAAGCCGTCGTAACGCGCGAGCGTCGTCGGGTCCGTCAGCAGCTCCGGCTCCAGGAGGTCCATCCGCCAGTCGTACTGCGTCAGCGCGAAGTCGGCGAGTCCCTCCAGCAGCATTCTGCCGTGGGCGCGCGAGCGTTCGACCTGAACGCCGATGGAACGAAGAGTCTTCATGTCTCAGATAGTATAATCCAGGATTTGATATTTTGCAATTGCCTTTTGACGCGTGGTGCGGTATCATAGGGAGATGATGAAGAACTCCACACTTGCCGTCCTTTCCTTCCTGTCGTTGACCGGCTTCGCCGGGACGACGGACGATGTCAAAGCGAATTTCGTGCGCGTCCTGCGCCATACCAATCCCGAGATCCAGGCCGAGGTGATGAAGCTCAACTGCTCGGTCGATACGGGCGACGCGAACATCAAGTCCGTCCTGGAGACGATGGGCGTCGACCCGGCGCACGTGGCGGACCTCGTGCGCACGCAGCGCGAGGACGGCACCTGGCCGGACGTGGACTACACGACCGTGACGCGCAGCCGCTGGCCGATCCGCACGCACCTCGAGCACCTTGTCGACCTCGCCCGCGCGAAGCGCACGCCCGAGACCGAAGCCGCGTTCCACAAGGCGCTCGGCTACTGGCTCAAGGGCGACTACACGAATCCGAACTGGTGGTGGAACGAGATCGGCGTGCCGCTGGCGATCGGCTCGGCCGCGCTGCAGATGGACGACTGTCTCACCGAAGCCGAGCGCAAGGGCGTCCTGCGCATCATGGCGCGCAGCACGATCCGCATGACGGGCCAGAACCGCGTGTGGCTATCCGAGTGCACGCTGATGGGCGCGCTGCTCGCGGGCGATGAGAAGCTGGCGAAGCGGGCGCGCGACACGATTGTGAGCGAAATCCGCCTCAGCAAAACCGAGGAGGGCATCCAGTCCGACTGGAGCTTCCACCAGCACGGCAACATGGCGCAGTTCGGCAATTACGGCGCGTCGTACATCATCACGCTGCCGCGCCTCGCGGCCGTGTTCGCGGGAACGGACTGGGCCGTGAGCGACGCGCAGTACGAGATCCTCGAGAAGCTCATCGACCGCGGGTTCCGTCCGACCGTCTGGCGCGGCGCGATGGACGTCGGATCGATCGGCCGTCAGCTGACGGACAACGCGTCCCGTCTCAAGGGCGCAGCGCCGCTCGTCGGCTCGGGCTGGCTGACGCTCTCGGGGCGTAAGGAGTCCTTGCGCATCTTCCGCGACTGCCTCGCGGACATCCGCGGCGAGAAGGCTGTCTCGCCGCACCTCGGCCTCACCTGGTTCCCCACGAGCGCGATGGGCTTCTACCGCACGGAGAACTGGATGGCCGCCGTCAAGTGCCAGACGAAGTCCGTGAAGGGCACGGAGCAGGTCAACGAGGACAACCTTCTCGGCGCGCATCTCGCGGACGGCGCGCTCTTCACCTATGTGACCGGCGACGAGTACAGGGACGTCTTCCCGTTCTGGAACTGGCGGCGCATTCCCGGCATCACGTCCTACGATGTCGCGGACGTGAACTGGGAGGCCCCCAACTGTTCTGACATCGCCGAGAAGATAGGCGAGAATTCTGTCAGGTTCGTCCTGGACCGCGACGGACTCCGGGCGACGACAACCTGGACCTTCTCCGAGCGGGGCGTCGACGTCACGGTCGGCGGCATCGCCTCCGATTCGGACCGTCCGGTCGTCACGACCGTGGAGCAGTCCGTCGCCCAGCCGAACGCGAGCTGGAAGCGGGACGGGAACAGGATCGTCGCCGTCAACGGCAAGGTCCGCTACGAGCTGCCGGCGGACGCCGTCGTGCGCGTCGAGGAGCGTCACGGCTGCTGGAAGCGCCACATGGGCGTCCTGTCCGACGCGGACCTCGTCGGCAAGGTCTTTGAGATCACGATTCCCCACGGCGTCCGCCCGAAGGACGCCGCCTGCGCCTGGTCCGTCCGTCCGCTTCGCTAAGAAAGTTGGCGAGTCAAGTTCGGAAATCGCAGTCTCCGTCTGATCTACTTCGCGGCGTGTCCTTCGCGGATTGAGTTTCATATTTTACAATCAAATATGTGAGATTTTGCAATTGCCTTTTCGCGCTTTCGAGTGTAGAATAAGGCAATGATGAAACAACTCCTTTCTTTTGCCGTGTTGCTTGTCGCCCTGTCCGGCCTGTGCGGACCGGCGGGCGATGCGCTCGTCGCCCGGTGCGAAGACCATTACCGCGCGTTGCTGGAGGCGATGAAGGACCAGCCGGCGGACAAGATTCCGCGGTCCTGGGAGAAGGGGAAGTACAAGATGGTCGCGCCGGAGGACTGGTGCAGCGGCTTCGTCCCCGGTTCGCTCTGGTACCTTTACGAGCTGACGGGCAAGGAGGCGTGGAAGACGGCGGCTGCGGACTGGACGGAGAAGCTGATCGAGCCGCTCCGCCACGACGCGAACAACCACGACGTCGGCTTCCGCACGTACTGCTCGGCGGGCAACGGCCTGCGCCTCACGGGCAACGCGCGCTATGCCGCGTTCCTGCACGACACGTCTGCGGCGCTTCGGACGCGGTACGACGACAATCTCGGCCTGATCCGCAGCTGGAACAACTGGGCGGGGACGCCGGAGAAGGACTACTTCCGTCCGAGCTTCATCGTCATCATCGACAACATGATGAACCTCGAGCTCCTCGAGTGGGACGCGAAGAACGGGGGCGACCCGAAGAGCGATGTCATCGCGCGCAGCCAGGCGGATAAGACGGACGCGCATCACTTCCGTCCCGACGGCAGCGCCTACCATATCCTCGGCTACAATCCGAAGAACGGCAAGATCCACGGCATCTACGCGGGCCAGGGCGCGAGCGTGGACGGCACATGGGCGCGCGGTCAGGCCTGGGCGATCTACGGGTTCACGGTGATGTACCGCGAGACGAAGGACAAGCGCTATCTCGACCGCGCCGTGAAGGCGGTCGACTACTGGCTCAACGAGCCGAACCTGCCGCTGGACGGCGTGCCGTACTGGGACTTCAAGGCGGCCGATATCCCGAACGAGGAGCGCGACGTCTCCGCGGCGTGCGTCACGCTGTCCGCGCTCTGCGAGCTCATGGACGATGTGCCGGCGGATCTCGCGGCGAAGTATCGCGCCTACGTCCGCAAGACGCTCGCCGCGCTCGCGTCCCCCGCGTACTTCGCCGCGCCGGGGGAGAACGGGTCCTTCCTCCTCAAGCACAGCGTCGGCTGCAGGCCGCACGGCAGCGAGGTCGACGTGCCGCTCAACTACGCCGACTACTACTTCCTCGAGACGCTGGTCAGGTCCCGCAAAAAGGGGATTCTGGACTAATCCGTCCTGTGGTAGAATTGATTTACAAAATAAAGGAACACGCATCATGAAGTCACTGCTCGTCTCTGCCTGCACGACCCTCCTCGCGGCCGCCGCGTTCGCGGCGCCTTCCGCCGACGAAGTCGCGCTCAAGGCCAAGCTCCCCGAAATCTTCGCCAAGTCCGCAGCGCACTACAAGGCCCTCGACGCCGCGGCCGCGCCGCTGGCGGTTGCGAAGGAAGAGGTCGGCACGGGCTGGGACAAGTCGAAGGCGCTGATGCCACACGGCTTCAACCGCAAGACCGGCAAGCTCGACATGCGCACGATCTACTGGTGGACGGCGGGTCACTTCCCCGGCTCGCTCTGGTATCTCTACGAGGCGACGGGCGACGAGTTCTTCAAGACGCGCGCCAAGGCCTGGAACGAGACGCTCGCGCCGAATGCGAAGGTGACGACGAACCATGACATCGGCTTCATCATGTACTGCTCCTACGGCAACGCGCGCCGTCTCCTGAAGACGGATGCCTACGACAAGCTCCTCGTCGAGACGGCCTCGTCCCTCTGCGAGCGCTTTAATCCCGAGCTCGGCCTCATCCGCAGCTGGGGCGACGTGAAGGAGAAGCAGGAGTTCCTCGTCATCCCGGACAACATGATGAACCTCGAGCTCCTTGAGGAGGCGGCCAAGCTTCCGGGCGGCGAGAAGCGCTTTGCGGACGTCGCGCGCTCGCACGCGACGAAGACGATGGCGCATCACTTCCGGGCGGACGGCGGCACGTACCACGTCCTCAACTACGACCAGCGTCCCCACATGCACGGCGCGGTCGCGGAGATCCGCCGCGGCCAGGGCCTCTCCTGCGAGACGGCGTGGAGCCGCGGCCAGGCGTGGGCGATCTACGGCTACACGATGATGTACCGCGAGACGAAGGATCCCGCGTATCTCGCCTTCGCGCAGAAGGTGACGGACTTCGCGCTCAACCACCCGAACATGCCGGTCGACGGCGTCCCCTACTGGGACTTCGGCGCGCCGGGCGAAGAGCGCGACACCTCCGCTGCGGCGATCATCGCCTCGGGCCTCCTCGAGCTCTCGCAGTACGTCGAGAATCCCGACAAGGCCGCGAAGTACCGCGCGTTTGCGGTCAAGCAGCTCCTCGCGCTCGCCTCGCCCGACTACTTCTCCGAGGGCGATGAGATCGGACACTGGCTTCTCAAGCACGGCGTCGGACACAAGCCCTGCGACAGCGAGGTCGACACCCCTCTCGATTACGGCGACTACTATTTTCTTGAAGCGCTGCTGCGCTTCAAGAAAATGATGAATGATAAATGATGAGTGTTGAATGGTGGAACTTTATTAACGAACAACCATGAAGGAAGTCTTTGCCTATGTGATCGGTCTCGGGGCCAGCGTGATGATGCCCGTCATCTTCACGATCCTCGGCAAGTTGATCGGAATCAAGTTCTCCAAGGCGCTTAAGTCGGGTCTCCTTGTTGGCGTCGGGTTCGTCGGACTTGGTGTCGTCACGGGGCTTCTGACGAATGGAGCCAACAACCTCGGGTCCGCGCTCGGTCAGATGAAGG
>CAMEZU010000078.1 GCA_945947925.1 uncultured Verrucomicrobiota bacterium | reverse complement strand
TTCGGCTTCGCCCGCGTTTCTGAGATTTCAGTGTCTGAATCAATCCGTGCGGTATTGGTGATGCATAAAAAGATCGTTGCACCCGTTTGAGGGCGCACCTCGATGCGCAAGGCGACAAGGCTGGGTCAGCGCTCGCTGCGGAGGGCGGGGTCGAGGCGGTCGCGGAGATAGTCCGCGAGGTGGTTGAAGACGAGCACCAGGACGAAGATCGCGAGGGTCGTGAAGGTCATCTCCCACCAGACGCCCTGCCAGAGGCGCATGCGGGCGTTGTTGATCATCACGCCCCAGCTCGGCTCGCCCTGGACGCCGATGCCGAGGAAGGAGATGAAGACCTCCGTGGAGACGGCGGACGGGAAGCGGATCGACGCCTGAATCAGGATGACGTGCGCCACGTTCGGCAGGATGTGGCGGAACATAATCCGGAGGTGCGAATAGCCCAGCGTCTTCGCCGCCTGCACATACGCGCGGTTCGCGTGCTTCATCACCTCCGCGCGGATCGTCCGGCACACGCCGACCCATGTCGTCAGCCCGACGCCGAGATAGATGCCCGGCAGTCCCTGTCCCACCACCAGCGCGATCGCCAGGATGAAGAGAAGCCCCGGCATCGAGGCGACCGTCGCGCAAAGCCAGACGACGAGCGAATCGACCTTGCCGCCGAAGTAGCCGCCTAGGAGTCCCAGCAGGACGCCGAGGGGAATCGCGATGAGCGACGTCATGATGCCGACGTGAAAGGCGATGCGCGCCCCCTGCACGAGCCGGAGGGCGACGCTCCGCCCGAGGTTGTCCGTTCCCAGCCAGTAGACCGTCGTCTCGCCCGTCGCGGCGGACGGCGCCTCGTCGAAGGCCGCCTCCTCCGCCGCCAGCTCCTCGGCCGAGAGCTCGCCGTCCGCCGACACGGGAACGGCGGCGCCGCCCGCCTCGACCGGCGCCGGCGCACGGCTCATCGGCGGCAGGTAGCGGGCCTCCAGATTGACCCGGTTGTAGGCCGGCGTCGCGTCCTTCGCCCGGGCGACCCGGTACTGGATCTCGCCGAAAAGCGCCGCCCCCGCGTAAAGCGCGAGGATTCCGAGGCAGAGCTTGACGGACAGCTTCACGGGCTTACTTCCAGTCTGCGGGCAGCGCGTTCATCACGGTCTCGACGACCTGCTCGAGCGTGAGGTCGCTCGAATCGATCTCGATGGCCCCGTCCGCCTTCTTGAGCGGCGCGTACTGGCGCGTCGAATCGATCGCGTCGCGGGAGAGGAGCGACTTCTTCACCTCCTCAGCGGACTGGTTCGCAATGCCCTTCTCGACCTCCTCCTTCTGACGCCGGCGCGCGCGCGCCTCGGCCGAGGCCGTGAGATAGAAGCGGGCGGGCGTATCCGGGAAGACGGCGGTCGTGATGTCCCGTCCCTCGATGACAAGGTCGCCGTACTGCGTCATCCCGCGCAGGATCGCCGTCACGCGGTCGCGGACCTCCTTGACCGTCGCGACCTGCGAGGCGTGCGCGTTGATCTCCGGCGTGCGGATGCGGTTGCCCGGTTCCTCGCCCTTCACGTAATACGCGATGCGGCCCGCCTCGGGACGACACTCGATCTCGACCTGCTGCGCGAAGGCGGCGATTGCCGCAGGATCGGTCGTGTCGACCTTCTCCTCCAGGCACTGCCACGTCATGATGCGGTAGAGCGCCCCCGAATCGACATGAAGAAAACCGAGCCGCTCCCCGACGATCCGCGACACGCTGCTCTTCCCCGCTCCGCTCGGACCGTCAACCGCAATCACCTTCGCCATCACTTGAATCCTTCCTGATAGACCATGAACGCCATGTAGACAATGAAAACCAAGACCCAGACCGCGCCCTCGACCCGCGAGATGCGTCCGTTCTCGCGCATTTTCCGCCAGTTCATCCCGAAGAGGACGAGCATCGCCGAAACGACGACCAGAAGCGGCAGGTCGCGCGTGAGGACGTACGGCGACAGCGGCTGGTAGTCGGCGAAGCCGGCCGCCTTCTCGGTCGGACAGATCGCCGCAGCCGTGCCGACCACGACGAGCGCGTTGAAGAGGTTCGACCCGACGATGTTGCCCAGCACGAGATCCGACTCGCCCTTGCGCGCGGACTGGATCGCCGTCGCCAGCTCTGGAACGGACGTGCCGATCGCGACGATCGTCAGGCCGATCATCAGCTCCGACGCCCCCAGCGCCTTCGCGACCCCGACCGATCCCCAGACGAGGAAATGGCTCGCCGCCACCATCACGGCGAAGCCCACGACGAGATTGAACAGCATCTTCAGCGTCCCGCCGTCGGGCACCGCCCCGTCGGACGCCGCCTCGCCCTTCGTCTTCGAGTCGATCCAGCAGTACGCCGGCATCATGACCGCGAAGACAAGGAGAAGGCTCCAGGCTTCGACCCGGCCGAGCGCGTGGTCCCGCAAGATGAAGAGGGACATAAGAACGGTCAGCGTCATCAGCGGCGCCGCGAGATAGGTGATGATCGGCTTCACCACCAGCGGTGCCACCAGGGCCGAAACGCCCAGCACGCCCAGGATGTTGAAGATGCAGCTGCCGTAGGCGTTGCCGACGGACAGGTTCACGTGCCCCGACGCCCCCGAGAAGACCGAGACGCAGAACTCCGGCGCGCATGTGCCGAAGCCGATGATCACCATGCCCACGATGAACGGCGAGATGCCGAGCTTGCGCGCCACGGCCGCCGCGCCGTCCACAAAGGCGTCGCTACTCCAGGCGAGGGCCCAGAGTCCGCCCAGGATGAAAGGAACCGCGAGCCACAGTGAAATGTCAGAATACATGATGCCCCCTGAAATAGTCGATTGTCTTCGCCAGCCCCTCCGCAAGCGGCACCTTCGGCTCCCAGCCGAGAAGCTCCTTCGCCAGCGTGATGTCCGGCTTGCGGCGCTTCGGATCGTCCGCCGGCAGCGGCGCGAACACGAACTTCGACGTCGACTCCGGGATCTGGCGGAGCGTCTCCTCCGCCAGCTGCCGGATCGTGTACTCGCCCGGATTGCCCGTGTTGAGGACCGGCATGGCCGGCCGCCGGTCAGACTTCCCGCCGAAGAAGTCGTCGATTGTCTTCCGCGGCAGATCCATATAGAGGCGGATCGCGTCAATGAGGTCGTCGCAGTACTGGAAGCTCCGCGTCTGCTCGCCGTCGCCGAAGAGCGTGATGTCCTCGTTGCGGAGCGCCTGCATGATGAAGTTGGAGATGACGCGTCCGTCCTTCGGATGCATGTTCGGCCCGTACGTGTTGAAGATGCGCACGAGCCGCACGTCCACCCCGTATTCGCGCCGGTAGTCCGACGCAAGCGTTTCGGCGCACCGCTTGCCCTCGTCATAGCAACTGCGGATGCCGATCGTGTTGACGTTGCCCCAGTACGTCTCGACCTGCGGATGCACGAGCGGATCGCCGTAGACCTCGCTCGTCGACGTGTGGAGAAGACGCGCCTTCGTCTTGAGCGCAAGGTCCAGCATGTTCATCATGCCGAGGACGCTCGTCTTCATCGTCTCGACGGGATTGTGCTGGTAATGGACCGGACTCGCCGGGCACGCCAGGTTGTAGATCTCGTCGAACTGGCCCCAGAACGGCTGCGTGATGTCATGCAGCACGAAGGAGAACCGCCGGTTCTCGAACAGCGGATAGATATTCTCCTTCGTGCCGGTGAAGAGGTTGTCGATCGCCGTCACCTCGTACCCGTCGTCCAGAAGCCGCTTGCACAAGTGGCTTCCGAGAAAACCGGCACCGCCCGTAACCAGAGCCTTCTTCATACCCCCGTACCTTACGCCTGGTGGATCTTGTCGTTCGCCGCCGCGACCTTCGCGCGCAGTTCCTCCTTGTGGGCGTGAAACTTCGCCCGGAGGTCCGCGTCGGCCGTGCCGAGGATCTGCACGGCGAGAAGCGCCGCGTTCGTCGGACCCGCCGAGCCGACCGCCACGGTCGCCACGGGGACGCCCGAAGGCATCTGCACCGTCGCGTAGAGCGCGTCAAGTCCGTTCAGCGCCCCGCCCGCGACCGGGATGCCGATCACGGGAAGGACCGTCGCCGCCGCGAGGACGCCCCCGAGGTGCGCCGCACCGCCCGCCGCCGCGATGATGACCTTGAGCCCGCGCTCCTCGGCCGTCTTCGAATACGCGATCGCCACGTCCGGGGTGCGGTGCGCGGAAATGACCCGCGTCTCGTAGCCGACGCCAAACTTCTCCAGCGTCTCGCACGCCTTCTTCACCAGCGGCCAGTCCGAATCGCTGCCCATCACAATGCCCACGCGCACATCTGCCATACTGAAAATCCTTTCTTTGGTAAGGGTAGATTATATCAAATATCACGCCACGGGTGCGGCCGGATTGCCGTGCACCGTCGTCCCCGGCGGCACGTTCAGGAAGACCGTCGACCCCGCGCCGACGACCGCCCCCGCACCGATTGTCCGGCGCGGCACCACGACCGACCCCGGATAGACGCTCGCGCCGTCCTCGAGACGGACCCCGCCTCCGATCGCGCACTGTGCGTAGACGTGGACGAAGTCGCCCGCCGTCGTGTCGTGGCCGATCGAGGTGTTGTGAAAGACGTCCGTATGCCGCCCGAGCCGCACGTCCGCCGTCAGCGACACCCCGGGCGCTAGGTAGCAGCCGTCCCCGACCGTCACGTTCGGCCCCAGAAAAACGGAGCGGTGGATCACCGACACGAAGCGGCCTCCCCTGCGCTCGATCGCCGCCGCGCACGCCCGCCGCGCCGCAATGCTGCCGAGCGCCGTGATGAAGACGTCGTCCGCCGCCGGCTCGTAGCTCGCCGGATCGCCGATCACCGGCGGATACCCCTCAAAGCCCGCCAGGGCGTCCGCCTTCGCGTCGAGATAGCCCTTCACGTCGAAATCCGTCCCGTAGCCGACCGCCTCGCGGGCGACGCCGTAGACCTCGCGGCCGAACCCGCCGGCGCCGATGATGACGAGGTGCCTCATCCCAGGACCCTCGCCATAAGATCGCCCGCCGTCGGCTGGGCGTCGAGTTCCTTCAGCGTCAGCGCGCAGCCGAAGCGCTGCTGCAGCATCACCTTGAGCGCAAACGCCGTGAGCGACCCCCACAAAGGCGTCTGACGGTAATCGTCGCCGGGGCCGATCGACGGAACCTCCAGCACGTCGGCCAGTCCGGCCAGAAACTCCTGCACCCTCTCCTCGTTCATCCGCTAGCCCCTTTCAACACGCGGCCGAACGCTAGGTCCGCAGCGACGGAATCAGCAGGACAACCGCAAAGAAGGATGGTGCGACTAACTGGGATCGAACCAGCAACCTTCGGCTTCGGAGGCCAACGCTCTATCCAATTGAGCTATAGTCGCATGTCAGAAAAATCGACGGGTGATATTATATCATAAAAGAAGCCGCCGCGGTGACAATTATCCGAGGGCGCCACTGCGTGTCAGCTGACGGAGGCCCCACAAGGAGCGGCGAGGACACCTCGAACCTCGAGCCGAGGCCGCGACACAAAAAACGCGGCGGACCATGAGGGCGGCCCGCCGCGATTAAAGATCATCTGATGTTGTCCGATTACCGGATGATCACCATGAAACCGCGGCCAGCCATCGAAAGAGTCAACGCCTTGACCACCTCCGTCTCGACCTCGTCCACGACAACCTTCTCCGTGACCTTGTTCACACGCCAGCCCTTCGGCGCGTCAACAGCAGCGAATTCGCCCTCGATACCTTCCGTCGCCGAAAGAATCGTATAAGTTCCGCCCTTGACCTGAGAGGGCTCCAATCCGTCCGCAACAAGTGTGATCTTTGTATCAGCATCAGCCGCGATTGTCACCTTGCCATAGACGGCCAAGCAATCGACCAGCCCCTTGTCGCAGACGCTGATCTTCAGCTCAGAACGGTTATTGAACGCCGTTGCACAGGACTGATCGACAGAACCCGCCGTCAGTGTACCCGCGATATGCGCGCCTGTCTTGTCATCAAGCGTGCCCGGATGAACGGTTGCATAAGCCGTGGAGTCACCAGCTACTGTCAGGTTGGCATTAACAGATTCCGCCAGGCCACCTGTTCGGCCCGTACCACCAAGCGTTGCTCCTGACTTTACGTAGACCCAACCATGTCCAGTTGCAGATCCATCATTCGGATCGTTGTCCAACAACAACATACCGCCTTGAATATCCATCGTACCAGTGGTTGCTGTTGCGCCGCCAAAGGTGCTGTTAGATGTGATGCGCAGCACTCCTGAACCCTTCTTGACAACACCATCCGCTGGCGACAAAGGCCACCCACTACTTTCAATGGCTCCGGCGATGGTCATCTCAACAGAAACATCAGGACTATCTTCGATGACAAGTGTACTCGGGCGTCCCGCTACACCACCATCATACACAATCGGTCTCTCCACCGTGCTAGGTACGATAACATCGCCCGGTTGCGACAAGTTCAAGCGCGCCTTAGCCGTCCCCGTCAGCTCGCCCTCAATGTAGAAATGGTACGCTCCTCCCCCATTCGTCAGCAATTGCGTATTGCCAAGATTGAGAGTGCCTCCCTTTTCAACACGCACTTGACCTAGCGTCTGAACCTTCACCGAGTTTTGGTTTGTACTGAAATCAAGCACACCTCCATCACGAACCTCGATGACCGCCCGATCTGCAAACGGGTTATAGTTCCAGATATTTATATAGGTCGATTGGACAGTGGCGGGCTTGCCTTTGCCTCCCACAATAACATTCTTACCAAGATGTCCGTTGAAGGGGACCTTAACCAGGCCCTCTTCGACCCAGGTCCCACCCCCTTTGTGATTCATATTTACATTGTCGAAAGTCAGCGTACCAGGCCCCTTCTTGACAAGCTCGCCAGGACCTTCGATTCCTGCAACGGAAACCTGAGCGCCTTCTGCAACCATACAAGTAAAGGTGCCCGCCCAATTCAAGAGACTTTTATAACGCACGTTCCCAGCGCCTTCGGCCACCTCCAAATCCATCGGCGCAATCTTAGGCTGACTATCCGCACCAAATGTGACAGCGGACGACGTCGTGACCTTGACGAGACGCGCCGCGGCATCTTCCGACATCGTAACTGTCAGGTCTCCTGTAACAGCGCTACCAAAGATTGCCGTGTCAATGTCCGTCGGCACAGTCTCCGAATCCCAGTTGTCTGGATCAGCCCAGCGGGAACCTTCGCCGCCGCCGACCCAGGTACAATCGCGACGATGGGTCTCATCGTCAAGCACTGAAAGAGTAACCGTCATGGCATCCGAATCAATATCATAGTCATCCGCGCTCTCAGCGATTGTAACGGTCAGTGTAAGATCCCCGTCAGCCGTTGCGTTATCCGTCACTTCGACTGGAATCGAAACAGACGCCGTTCCAGCCGGCAATGAAACTTCTGTCGAAAGTTGATCGGTCAAAACCTTCGAGCCGCTCACCGACAACCTGACCGTGAGATCAGCCCAGGCGCTCGTCACAGGACGCATCAACGTAATCGTCTGTGTCTCGTTCTTCCACTCGCGGGCTGTCGTTGCCGAAATCGACAGCGAGATCACGGGTTTGTCTTCCGAGATGATATTATCCTTCAGGAAAGTCTTGTCCGCGCCCATCGCGTATTCCGCCGCAACCCAGTCGTCATAATTGGCACCAGGTGTCGCCTGCATCAACCGAACCTCGTCGAACGAACCGGCCAGGTACTTATCATTGTTCTCCTCGGCATTGACATTACTACCGATACCCAGCGGCAGCGCCACATCGTCAGCGGCCGTAGCCGTACCCGTCTTCTTCGTCGCGCCACCGTTGAAATAGGCCGTCACCGAGCTACCATCATACAGGAAGGCGACATGCACCCACTTCTGCTTCGCCGAAGGCGTATCCGTGAAAGCGGCATAAGGT
>CAMEZU010000077.1 GCA_945947925.1 uncultured Verrucomicrobiota bacterium | reverse complement strand
TAAAAGGAAATCGCACGCGATTTGCCCTTGACTTTTGTTCCCATAAGAGTCGGTTCGCGGCGAGGAACGAGCCGCGCAACCGACTAACCCATTACGCATCTCAGCACCTTTTGATGCCGCATCAAAAGATCTTCCGATGCCGCATCACGTTTCGCCCTTTTCGCCTTATCCCTATCAAGCTCTCCTCCGGACATCAGATGTCGCGGCCTTCGCCGTTGCGGCGGCTGGCGAGGAGGAGGAGGAAGAGGGGACCTCCCGTGATCGCGCAGACGACGCCGACGCCGACCGTGCCGGGGAGCGCTCGTCCGAGGAACTCGGCCGCAAGGACGAAGAGTCCGCCCAGGAGCGCCGAGAGCGGCAGCACGAGCTTCGCCCGCGCACCGGCAAGCCGGCGGACGAAGTGCGGCACCACGAGACCGACGAAGCCGACCATGCCCGCGAGCGCCACCGAGACGCTCGTCACCGTCGCCGCCGCGGCAAGGACGATGACCGAGACGAAGCGCACGTTCACCCCGAGACACGCCGCCTCGTCGTGACCGAGCTCCATCACGTCCAGCGACCGCCTGAACGAAAGGACGATCGCGAACGCGGCGGCGAAGACCGCGAGTCCGACCAGGACGGTCGCCGGACGCGCCGCGGCGAGCGACCCCCAGAGCCAGCGGTTGACCGCCGTGTAGTTCTCCGGCGTCGCATAGGAGAGCGCCAGCATGTCGAAGGAGCCGAGCGTGCCGCCGACGGCCCAGCCCGCGAGGATCATCGACGAGTTGGACATCCTCGCCTGCGGATCCGATCCGTCCAGCCGCCGCGTCCGCACCGTGCACCACGCGACCAGCGCCACGAGCCCGAGCGCGAAGGCCGCGCCTGCGAGGCTCGCGAGCGGAAGGACGAGCGACCCCCAGGCGGCGAGACCGAAGTTCAGCGCGAGCGTCATGAAGAACGTCCCGCCGCCGACCATGCCGAAGAGATACGGGTCCGCGAGCGGATTCCGGAGCACGCCCTGCATCACCGCGCCCGCGAGGCCGAGGGAGGCGCCGACGACGAGCGCCGCAAGAATCGTCCAGAGGATGTCCATCAGCCGAAGAAGGCCTCGGCGACGCGAACGGACGCCATCGCGTCCTTCGCGTACCAGGTCGCGTTGATTTCCTTCGCGTAGTCCTCGGTCAGCACCGCGCCGCCGACAAACGTCCTGATCGTCGGATCCGCCGCGTTGAGCTGACGGATCGTCTCGGCCATGAAGCCCACGGTCGTCGTCATCAGCGCGGACAGCCCCACCAGCTTGCAGTTCTCCTTCACCGCGACGTCGACGATCCGCTCCGGCGGCACGTCGCGTCCGAGGTCGATCACGCGGAAGCCGTAGTTCTCGAGGAGCGCGCGGACGATGTTCTTGCCGATGTCGTGGATGTCGCCCTTCACCGTCGCGATGACGATCGGTCCCTTCGGCTCCGTCGCCGTCCCGCTCTGCGCGAGCGCCGCGCGGATCACCTCGAATGCCGAAGCCGCCGCCTCCGCCGCCATCAGGAGCTGCGGGAGGAAGACCTTGCCGGACTCGAAGCCCTTGCCCACCTTCTCGAGCGCCGGCACGATCTCGCCGTCGATGACCTCGACCGGCATCCTGCCCGCCGCGAGAAGTCCGCCCGCCAGCATCGCCGCGTCCTGCTTGAGTCCGTGGACAATGACCGAGGAGAGGGTGTTTGGATTCTCGGATGGCGGGGTGTTTGGCTTTGCCGGCACACCCGCCGCAGTTGCCGCGGCCGCGCTCGCGCCGACCTTGCCCTGCTCCACGGCCTCGATCCAGGCGCCGCAGTTGCGGTCGCGTCCCGTGAGCGCGCGCCACGCGTGATACGCCGTCATCATGTCCGCCGAGAGCGGATTGACGATGGCGGACGTGAGGCCGTGCTGAAGCGCGAGCGCGTAGAAGACGCCGTTCAGGAGCGGACGCGCGGGGAGTCCGAAGGAGACGTTGGAGACGCCGAGCACTGTGCGGCAGCCGAGTTCGTCGTGGACGCGCCGCATCGACTCGAGGATCACGTTCACGCTGTTCGGGTCCGCACTCACCGCGAGGCAGAGGACGTCGATCACGAAGTCGTTCGGCGTGAGCCCGTACTCCGCGCCCTTCGCGAGGATCTTCTTCGCGATCGCGACGCGTCCGTCCGCCGTGCCCGGAATCCCAGACTCGTCGAGCGTGAGGCCCACGACGACACCGCCGTACTTCGCGACGATTGGGAAGACGGCCTCCATCACCTCGTCCTTGCCGTTCACCGAATTGACGAGCGGCTTGCCGTTGTAGTGACGCATCGCGCGCTCCATCGCCTCGGGACTCGAGGTGTCGATCTGGAGCGGCAGGTCCGAGACGCTTTGGATCGCCTGCACCGTCGCGTCGAGCACGGCCGGCTCGTCGATGCCGGGGACGCCCGCGTTCACGTCGAGGACGTGCGCCCCCGCCTCCGTCTGCGCGATCGCCTCGCGGAGGATGTAGCCCGTGTCGCCGGCCTTGTACGCTTCGCGCAGCTTCTTTTTCCCCGTCGGGTTGATGCGCTCGCCGATGACGATCGAGTCGTCGAAGGGAAGGACGAGCGCGTGCGTGCCGGAGGAGATGACGGTGGGGAGCGGTGAAGGATGAGTGTTGAGTGATGAATGAAGGAAATATTTCCTCCGTTCATCATTCATCATTCGCACATCATCGTTCACGGCACGGATGTGCCGTGGTGTCGTTCCGCAGCAGCCGCCGACGATCGAGGCGCCGGCTTCGACGAGGGCGGCGACATCGGCGGCAAAGGCCTCGGGTCCGACCAGGAAGACGGTCTTGCCGTCGACGACCTTCGGAAGTCCCGCATTCGGCTTGACCATGACGGGGAGACGCGTGGCGGCGACGAGGCGCTTCACATAGGGGAGCATCAGGTCGGGACCGAGTCCGCAGTTGAGGCCGAGCGCATCCACGCGCAGGCCCTCGAGCAGCGCCGCAACGGCCTCGACGTCGCCGCCGGTGAGGAGCTTGCCGTCCTCGCCGAGCGCAACGGTGGCGAGGACCGGAAGGTCGCAGTTCTCCTTCGCGGCGAGGACCGCCGCCTTGAGCTCGTAGGTGTCGCCCATCGTCTCGATCATCACGAGGTCCGCGCCCGCCGCGGCGCCGAGACGGACCTGCTCCGCAAACGAGTCGTAGGCGGCGTCGAATTCGAAGTCGCCCGCAGGCTTGAGGAGGCGTCCCGACGGCCCCACGTCCAGCGCGACGAAACGGTCGGGACCCGCCGCTTCGGCAGCCTCGCGCGCGATGCGGACCGCCGCCCCGATGACGTCCTTGAGCGGCGCGGCGCCATGGTACTTCGCAGGGCTCGCCCCGAAGGTGTTGGCGAGAACGAAGTCCGCACCCGCGGCAAAGTAGTCCGCATGCACCTTCCGGATGCGATCGGGATGCTCCAGGTTCCAGAGCTCGGGAATCTCGCCGGGCTGCAGACCCTGCGCCTGCAACTGCGTGCCCATGCCGCCGTCGGCGGACACGATGGCCTTTGTCTTCAACAGTTCGCGAAACATCATCCTCATTCTCCAACCTTCCAATCCTCTTCAGCACGGTGGGTATTATATCAAATCACTTTTTGAGAAAAAAGTGGACTAGTCCATCTAACATTTCCACTCAAATTTATGGTAGAATCTGCGCCCATGATTTTGAAAGCCCTCTTCGTCATCCTTGCCCTGACAGCCGTCGGGAGCGTCCGCGCAACCGTCACCAACGTCATCGACGCCGTCGCCCTAGGACGGCTCGGCAACGGCGTCTCGTCCGACGGCTGGACCGTCACGTCCGTCAGCAACTACGCTGAGACGTCCAAGGCGAAGTCCGCGCTACGCCTGAACAAGGAAACGAGCGAAGTCGTTTCGCCCTGTTTCGAAGCCGGCATCCTCCAGGTGGAGCTTCGGCTCTGCTCCTCCTCCGCCACTGGCAAGCGCCTCCTGGTTGCGACTCCCCTACGCAACGGCGAGCCGATAGACGCGCTTCGGCACGTCTTCGAGCTTTCGCAAAAGGAGTACGGGATCAACGTCCAGACGGCGGACTGGGCCGCGGAGGCGAGGGTTCGCGCCTTCAGACTTCATCTCGAAGGCAGCGGCCCCACGAGTTGGGGCATTCTTGAGATGTCGGTCGTTACGGCGGACCGCGTGCCGCCGCTCGTCATTGTCGTTCGCTGACCGAACCGTCCGCGGCTGGGGAGGCAAACGGCTCGAGGATGAAGCGGCGAATCCGTTTCAACCGCGCGAGGACCTTCTCGCGCAGGATCGCGAGGCCAGCGTCGCGGTTCGCCTCGGTCAGGTTGCAGGTCAGCAGATCCTCCCGAAGATAGGTCGAGCCCGAACCGGATTCGCGGGCGCCGACGAGGCAGACGATTCCGCGGCGGCGGAAGAGGTCCGAGACGGACAGGAGTTCCGCGCGGGGAAGCCCGACCTGGCACGGGCGGTCGCCCGCGGCGATGTCGCGATGGCGCACTTTCGCGGGACGGTTCGTGAGCGCCGCATCCGAGGCGGCATAGCGTCCGAAGCAGACCTCGAGATGCAGCCACCCTGGGGCGGTGCGCTGCGGATGCAGTCTGACGCGCGGGTAGTCGGTGTCAGCCGTCCGCCAGCACAGGCGCTCCGCGACGAGCCGCTGCGGCGCGGGCGGTTCGGGGACAGACGGCGGGCGTCCTTCGGTCGGCGCGGCATCCGTCCGCAGCGCAGGCGCCGTCATCAGCACCAGGCAGGCAAACGACAACAAGGAAATAGGCCTTCTCATAGCGGTCGAAGATTCTATCATAAAGCCGCCTCAAAAAGCGAGATGGACTAGTCCACTTTTTTCATTTTCCTTTCATCCGCCGCCTCGTCACTGCATCAGGCGGTAGCCCCAGCCTCTTTCGCTGACAATGAGATTCCCGCCGCGGCCCAGTTTCCGCCGGAGGCGGAGGACGAGCGAGCGCAGCGCGCTGTCGTCGCCGACATAGCCCTCGCCGCGCAAGGCCGCGAAGATCTCGTCCTTCGAGAACACCCGGCCCGGCTTGTCGCTCAGGAGCCGCAGGAACTGGACTTCTGACTTCGTCAGGCCCTCCTCGCGTTCGTCTTCGGCGACGACCGTCAGCCGCTCCAGGTCGACTTCCGCCCCGCCCAGACGCAGGACCCTGAACTCGGCTTCGCCCTCGCTGATCCGGCGCACGCGCCGCAGGGCCGCATCGACACGGGCAAGGAATTCCTCAGGCGGACGCGTCTTGTCGATGTAGTCGTCCGCCCCGCAGCCGAGGCCGCGCACGAGCGAGACGTCCGACGGCATGGCGGTGAAGAACAGGACCGGAAGACGGGGATCGGTCCTGCGGATCTCCTGGCAAACCGCGATGCCGTTCGTCTTCGGCATCATCACGTCCAGAAGGACAAGATCCGGACGCCGCTCCGCGACCAGGCGAAGGCCCTCCTCGCCGTTCCGCGCCGTCCGCACCGCATAGCCCTCGCCCTCGAAGAGAAGGCGATATGACTTTCTGACGGCGACATCGTCGTCGACAATCAGGATCTCAGGGGCCGCTCGGTTCGTCATCTGCGCACGCTCGATCATAGCCGCACAGTTTACCATTTTTCGGCCCTCAATGGCTGAATGGACTAGTCCACTTTTTTCATCACGGCGAAACCGAGGACGACGGCCGTGCCGACGATGGCCAGCGCCAGGCAGAGGAGGACATTCAGGAGGGCGATCCACAGGGCCCGTCGGGAGGCGAGCCGCGCGCCTGCGACATCGCCTGTCGCCAGCCGGAACTTCACCTGGCCCGCCTGAAAGACGGCGAGGAGTCCGACGAGCTGGCAGCAGAAGACGGTCGACAGGATCGCGAGGACGAGGTGGTTGTTGACGTACGGTCTTTCGGCACCGGTTGCCGCGCAGGCGGGACAGGACATCGGCTTCTCCTTTCGTCAGTGGAGGAGCGAGAGGAATTCCTGGCGGACCTTCTCGTCGCTGCGGAACGAGCCGAGCACGGCCGAGGTCGTCATCACGCTGTTCTGCTTTTCGACGCCGCGCATCATCATGCAGAGGTGCTTCGCCGTGATGACGACGCCGACACCCTCCGCGCCGGTTTCGGCCATGATGGCGTTCGCGATCTCCTCGGTCATCCGCTCCTGGATCTGGAAGCGGCGCGCGAACATGTCGACGATGCGCGCGAGCTTGGAGACGCCGAGGACCTTCCCCTTCGAGATGTAGCCGATCGCGCACTTCCCGTAGAACGGCAGGAGGTGGTGCTCGCAGAGCGAGTAGAGCTCGATGTCCTTGAGGATCACCATATGGTTGGTGCCACTCGTGAAATAGGCGTTGTTGATGACCGCCTTCAGCTGCTGGCGGTAGCCGCGCGTCAGGAACGTCATCGCCTTCGCGACGCGGTCCGGCGTCTTCTTCAGTCCCTCGCGTTCAGGATCCTCCCCGAGTTCGACGATGATCTGCCGCACGAGTGCGGCGAGCTTCTTCTGGTCCGGTTCTTTGACGGCTTTCTTCTTCATGGTGGCTAGTATATCATTATTTCGGTCAGACGAATTCGGTTTCGACCGTGAGGACGACTTCGTTCGTCGGGAAGAGCGTGCGCATGTAGGCGAGGAAGTCCGCCCGAAGCGCCTCCCAGTCCCTGAGCGCGTAGTCGACGATGAAATCGCAGTAGATGCGGTCTGTCCCAGGCTCAAGATAGATCGCGTGGAAGCTCTTCACGTGCTCCTGCCGGCGCACGTATTCGAGCACGGCCGCGCGCACGCGCTTCGTCTCCTCGTGGTCGTTGTCGACCGCGTAGACGCCGAAGACCATCGTCACCTTCTCCTCATGCATGATCCGGAGCTGGAGCTCGTGCAGGAACGCGTAGACTTCGCCGACCGACTTCGCATGGTCGATCTCGACGTTCACCGAACCGGACCACGCGCCGGGTCCGTAGTTGTGGAGCATCATGTCCGCCGCCCCGACGACCCCGGGCGTCGCGCGCACCCGCGCGTAGATCTTCGCCGCAAGCTCCTTCTCCCCGGGGCCCCCGATCAGCTCCGACACGGTCTTGAGTCCGACCTCCACGCCGGCCTTGATGATGACGAGCGACATCACGATGCCCGCATAGGCGTCGATCGAGATTCCCGTGAAAAGGAAGAGGAGCGCCGTCGCGATCGTCACGACGGACACGTACGAGTCGGCGCGGCACTCGAGCCCGACGCCGACAAGTGCCTCGGACGAGGCTGCCTTTCCGCGGGCGATCGTGTAGAGCGCGAGCGCGAACTTGGCGACGGCCGAGACGGCGACGACGCCGAGCGAGACATACGAGATCGCAAGCGGCTCGGGGTTGAAGACGAGCTTCACCGCCTCGGACAGCATCTGAAAGCCGGAGACGAGGATGATCGCGGCGATGACGAGTCCCGTCAGGTACTCGATGCGGCCGTAGCCGAACGGATGCTTCGCGTCGGGATGGCGTCCCGCGAGCTTCGTCCCGACGAGGGTCAGGACGGACGTCAGCGCATCCGCCGCGTTGTTGACGCCTTCCGAGAGGATGGCGATGGACGAGGCGAGCAGACCTGCGACAATCTTGACGACGGCGATGACGACATTGACGACAACGCCCGTGACGGACGTCCGAACGATTACCTTGTTGCGTTCCTTCTGAGTCATGGCGAGAATTATACCATTTCTCGCCTGCCTGGGCCCGTCACTTGAGCGCCATTCGGTAACGGAGGATCGTACCCGACGCCTTGTCCACCTCATCTGCCGAGAACTTGAGCTTGAGCGAATTGCCCTCGAAGTGTCCGTGCTCCTTCACCTCCGTACCGAGTCCGAAATAGACAAAGCCGTCCAGATACTCCATCGACCGTGCGAAGGTCGGGGCCTCGAAGCTGAAGAGCTCCGTA
>CAMEZU010000076.1 GCA_945947925.1 uncultured Verrucomicrobiota bacterium | reverse complement strand
GCTGATGGTGTACTACCGCTACCTGCCGACGACGCAGACGAGCGCGGCCGAGGAGTCGTCCTCCGCCACGGCGTCCGTGAAGAAGGACAAGAGCGAAGTCGAGGTCGAAGTCGACTTCTAAGGAGTGTGGGCGACGGTGGGCCTTTCGACTTTTCTGGCGCTCAAATACATCAAACCGAAGCGATCCGTCGCTTCGGTTATCACTTGTGTGTCCATCCTGGGCGTCATGCTCGGGGTGGCCGTGGTCATCATCGTCCGCAGCGTGATGACCGGCTTCGGCGACTGCTGGCGTGACAAGATCCTGAGCTTCAAGCCGCACGTGACGATCCAGGCCGAGGAACGGCCTGGCCTTGCGGTTCCGCTGACGGACGAGGATGCGCTCGCGGAAATCGTCCGCGGAATCCCGGAGGTGACCTGCGTGAACCCCGAGGTGATGACGCGCGTGATGCTGTCGGCGCGTTCTCCGCGGGGCGAGGAGCGCGTCCAGGCGCCGATCCTCCTCGGCCTCGGGGGCGACGACTTCACCAAGGCCTATGACGTGGGCGAACCGCTCGCCGGCACCTTCGACCTCGAGCCCGGCGGCCTTCTCCTCGGCAGCGAACTCGCCCGGTCGCTCGGCGTCCGCGTCGGCAGTTCGGTGTCGATTTGCGCGCCCCCGTCCCCCAACGAGGTCTTCTTGCCGCGCAAGTGGAAGGTGACGGGCATCTTCAGGAGCGGACACCACGACTTCGACTTCGAGTTCGCCGTCGCCGACCTGCAGTCCGTCCGCGACCTGCTCGGGCGCGAGGATACGGACGGCGTCGACGCCGTCTGCGTCAAGACGGACCGTTCGTGCGCGACGAACGAACGCCGTTTCGCTGCCTTCGTGCGTGACCTGGACGCCCGCCTGAACGGGTCCGGCGCCGCGTATCCGCATTATCGCATCAGGACCTGGCAGGAGGCCGACCGTCAGATTTTCGACGCGATTGCCGTCGAGACGAACATGACGGCGATCCTGCTGTCGCTCATTTCGCTGGTGGCGCTCTTCTGCGTCATGAACACGCTTCTCGTGCTGACCGTCCAGAAGACGCCGGAAATCGGCCTCCTGAAGGCCCTGGGCTTCGGGAAGTTCCGCATCATGAGCGTCTTCCTCGTCCACGGCCTCATCCAGTGCACCGTCGGCGTGGCGCTCGGCCTGCTGGCGAGCTGGGCGGTCCTCTCCAACCTGCAGCGCATCGTCTCGTTCCTGGCGACGCTGGGCATGGAGGTGTTCCCGGCCGAAATCTACAAGCTCGACGAGATTCCGCATCACATCGTCGCTTCGGACGTCGTCACGACGGTCGTCGTGATCTACCTGTTCGGGCTCCTGGCGTCGCTGGTGCCGGCGCTGATCGCCGCGTCGAAGGATCCGGTCAAGGCCCTGAACGAATGACGGGAACGGGAGACTGACAGCCATGGCCATTGTCGAGACAAGGGGTTTGACGAAGAGCTTCCGGATTCCGGGACAGCCTCCGGTGCAGGTCCTGAAGGGCGTGGACCTGACGGTCGAGCCGGGCGAGCGGGTCGCCATTCTCGGCCGCTCCGGCGCCGGCAAGTCGACGCTTCTCCACATCCTCGGCGGCTTGCTCAAGCCGAGCTCCGGTACCGTCCGGATTCCCGGGAACATCGGCTTCGTCTTCCAGGCCTACCACCTCATGCCCGAGCTGACGGTCCTTGAGAACGTGATCCTCCCGACCTACGCCCGCGGACGCATCCGCGGCAAGGTCGCGCGTCTGCGCGCCCGCGAGCTGCTGGAGAAGGTCGGACTTGCCGACCGCATGGACCACCTGCCTGCGGAACTCTCGGGCGGCGAACGCCAGCGCGTCGCGCTCGCCCGGGCGCTCGTGACCGATCCCGAGGTCGTCTTCGCGGACGAGCCGACCGGCAACCTCGACGAACTGACGGGTGCCGACATCCTCCGGATGCTGACCGAGCTCTCGAAGGGTGCGACGGCGCTGGTCATGGTGACCCATTCCCGTGACGCGGCCGCCATCTGCAACCGCACCCTGACGCTTGCGGACGGTGTTCTGAAGTGAAGATTTTTGGTAAAATAGGGGTAACAACTGAGTACAAGGAGACATATGAGCATTTTCAAGGCCTACGATATCCGTGGCATCTACGGACAGGATCTGACCGAAGACGATTTTTACAAGATTGCGCGCGCTTATGCGCAGTTTGCCGGCGTGAAGGGCGGCAAGGTCGTTGTCGCGCGCGACTGCCGCAAGTCCTCCGATTCCCTTTTCCAGGCCTTCGCCAAGGGGCTCGTCGACGAGGGCGTGAACGTCCTCGACATCGGCCTTGGCTCCACGCCGATGAGCTACTTCGCCAACGGCTCGCTCAAGGCGGACGGCTCGGTGATGATCACCGCTTCCCACAACACGAAGGAGTGGAACGGCTGCAAGCTCTGCAAGGCGAACGCGGTGCCGATTTCCGGCGCGACGGGCATCAAGGACATCGAGAAGCTCGTCATGGCCATGGACGGCAACGAGCCCCCGACCGGCGTCGGCACGATCACCAAGGTCGACGTCTCGAAGGAATACGCCGCCCACGTGAAGACCTTCGCGCACCTCGCGAAGCCGGTCCATGTCGCGATGGACTTCGCCAACGGCATGGGCATCGCCGAGTCCGTCGCCTTCACAGGCCAGGACCTGCTCACCCACGACGACCTCTACGGCGAATTCGACGGCGACTTCCCGAACCATGACGCCAACCCGCTCCACCATGAGACGCTCAAGGACCTCCAGGCGATGATCAAGGCCGCCCCTGGCAAGTACGCCTTCGGCGTCGCCTACGACGGCGATGCGGACCGCGCCGGTTTCATTGACGAGAAGGGCGAGATCATCCCGATGGACTTCATCACCGCCCTCATCGCGCAGGACCTCCTCAAGTCCAACCCGGGCGCCGTGTGCTTCTACGACCTGCGCTCCACGAAGATGGCCGAGGAAACAATCGCCGCGTCCGGCGGCAAGCCGATGATGTCCCGCGTCGGCCACTCCTTCATCAAGGAGCAGATGCGCCAGAACGACGCGATCTTCGCGGGCGAGCTCTCGGGCCACTACTACTTCAAGGCCAACTTCACGGCCGAGTCCTCGTCGATGGCGACGTATGCGCTCGCGAACATCGTCTCGGCGAGCGACAAGCCGCTCTCTGCGCTTATCGAGCCGCTCAAGAAGTATGCGCAGTCCGGCGAGATCAACACGAAGACCGTGACCCCGCCGGCGGAGATCCTCGCCAAGATCAAGGCGCTCTACTCCGGCAAGGCGAAGGTGTTCGAGCTCGACGGCGTCTCCGTCGACGCCTGGGAGTCCGACGGCTACTGGGCGAACGTTCGCATGTCCAACACCGAGCCGCTCGTCCGTCTCAATCTCGAAGGCAAGACCAAGGAAATCATGGAGGCCAAGCGTGACGAGTTTCTCGCGCTCATTCGCGCCTAAGGGCGCCTGCCTGCTGGCCGCCGGGCTGCTGCTCGCCGGTTGCGGCTGCAGCGGCGACGGCTCCGCGGCTGCGGAGGCGAAGGCGGCTGCGGCCGCCGCCGCCTCGTCGTACGCCGAGGGCGACTATCGGACGGCGGTCATCTGCTGCCGCAAGAGCCTTGCGCACGATGCCGGACAGGTCGACGTGCTCGTCACGCTGGCCCGGGCGGAGCTCGCGTCGGGCAACGTGACGGCCGCCGCGGAAGTTGCCGCGCAGGCGCGCGAACGCCTGCCTGCGGATCCCGGTATCCGCCAGCTTGATGCGGAAATCGCCTTCCGGGGCGGAGACCTTGACGCCGCCTTTGCGGCCTACACGGGCATTGCCGAGGATCAGAGCCTGCCGGCCGAGGTCCGTTCCCTGGGCTGGAGCGGACGCGGAGCCGTCGGCCTCAAGCGCATTGGCGCGGTGAGCAGCAACGCGCTCATCGCCAACGACATCGCCCGTCTCGACCTGATGCGCGCCATTCGGCTGGATCGCCGCAACGCGTCCGCCTACTACAATCTCGCCTTCTTCTACAGCAACGAGGACGACGGGTACAAGCGCGCCGCAGTCGACCTTTACGAGCGCTACCTCGGCCTGATGGGCGATTCGCCCGATGTTCACGTGGCGCGGGCGCGGGAGGCCATGGAGACCCTGCGCGCCGAGCTCGCCGGCTCGCTCGACCAGCTCGCCGGCTCGCGTCCCCGCAACCCCGGCTCGTGTGCGAGCTTCATGCGCAAGGCGGACGCCGCCTTTGCGAAATTCGAAAGCCAGCGCCGCACGGCGCCCGCGAAGGCGAAGCCCTTCCTGACGGAGGCGACCGCTAACTACGAGAAGGCGTACGAGCAGGATGCCCTCAGCTTCGAAGCCCTGAGCCGCCTGGCCGTCTGCTATGCCCGCCAGGGCACGGAAGCGGGCCGCAAGAAGGCGTTCGACTGCGCCGTCAAGGCCTGCGCCGTACGCCGTGGCGACGGTGCCGCGCTCGTGGAAGCCGCCCGGATGGCGATGAACATGAACAAGCCGATGCTGGCCGTCAAGATGTACTCGAAGGCCGTCGCCCTCAAGTGGAACGACGCGAAGGCGCTTGACGGACTCGCGGACGCGCTGGACCGGTGCGGACTCAAGGACAAGGCCGCCGGCTACCGGAAGTTCAGGGCCTCGCTCTCCGCGGGGAAGTGACGTGCCGTTCCAGCCCCTAGACTACGCGCTCGTGGGCCTGACCGTCTTGCTGGCGGTCATGGGCCTGTGTCGCGGATTCTCCGGGGCCTTCGCCTTTCTGGTGGCGACGGCCCTCGGCTCAGCCGTCGTCGCCCACGGCTGGGTCGGCTTCCTGTCCGGCATCAATTCGACCTGGATTCGTGTCGTTGCGTCCGTCGTGGCCTTTGTCGTCGTCTTCGGCGTCGTCCGCATCCTTGTCAAGTTCATCGTCGGCAAACTGCTCGCCCAGCCATCCGACTCCGTCTTCGGTGTCGCGCTGGGCCTCTTCTGCGGCGGATTCCTGCTCTGGAGCCTCGCGGAGAACCCGTCCCTGCGCGACTCTTCTTGGCTGGCACAGGAGGTCAATGCCCTTGTCCGGTGAGGAGTTGCTCGTCGAGGCCAGGAAGTTCGAAAAGAATCTTCTGAACTTCTTCTGGCGTCAGGGCGTTTCATATTCCGAAGGCGAAGACCTCGTTCAGGAGACCTTCCTGCGGTTGTGGAAATACCGCGCGGAATACCGTCCCACGGCCAAGCTCTCGACCTTTCTCTTCCTCATGGCCCGGCAGGTGCGCCTCGACGCCCTGCGCCACGACAGCCGCAAGGAGAGACGGGAGGAGCGCTGGGGGAAGGAACAGCCCGTGCGGCAGGAACCGCCGGTCCCGGGCGTGCGCGAAGACGTTCGCTGGGCCGTCGGGCAGCTGACGGAACCCCTGCGCGAGGTGGTGGAGCTCGGTGTCTTCCAGGACCTTCCCTACGCGGAGGTCTCGGAAATCCTCGGGATCCCCGTCGGGACCGTGAAGTCCCGCATGTCCAACGCCCTCAGGAAGCTCAAGGAGATTTTCGATGAACGCCGATCTTGAAGAGACGCTGAAGGAACTGGGCGAAGGTTACCGTCCGGTCGTCGACCGCCTGCTCGCAGCTCGTACTGCGGAGTCTGACGGGGCCGCGCGCCGCCCGACATTCCGCCTGAGACTCGTCCGCTGGACGGCGGCAGGACTCCTCGCCGCATCCGTCGCGGGGATCTGCCTGATGACGCGCACCTCCGTCGTGGACGAACCGCCGGTCGCCGCGTCCGAGCCGCCGGCTGTCCCCGCTGCGGCGCCGTCCCCGGCGACGCCCTATACGCTCGCTCTTGCGCCGACACCGGAGGCGATCGACGAGATCGTGCGCACGCAGGCGGCCGACGGCAGCTGGGCCAACGACTTTCTGACGCGCCAGAACGCTGCGGCCCTGCGCGAGGTCGACGCGACGTCCGTCGCTTACCGCAAGGCCGTCCGCTACCTGCGCACGAAGGGCCTCGCGCCGCTCACCAATGACGAACTGCACGTCCTCGCCGCCCGTGCGAAAAGCGCGTGATTGACCGCGTCCCGCCGTCGGTGTATAATGGGGTCATGTCTATCGTTGCCAAAATCGTTGACCTCATCCGCGAGACGAGCTCGTCCCTGCCCGATGATGTCGAAAAGGTCCTCCGGTCCGCCCTGCGCAAGGAGGAGAAGGGCGGCTCCGCAGCCGTGATCCTGAAGACCATCCTGGACAACTGCGCCCTCGCCCGCAAGCAGGGGACGCCGCTCTGCCAGGACACCGGCACGCTCACGTTCTTCGTGGACGCGAGCCTCCGTCGCAAAGTGACGCCCGCCGTCCTCAAGAAGGCCGTCGCAAAGGCGACCGAGCTCGGCTACCTGCGCAAGAACTGCATCGATTCCGTCACCGGGAAGTCCTACGACGACAACTGCGCCGAAGGCGCGCCGGTCGTGCACTATCTGGCAACCGACGGGACCTCCGGCGGTCCCGCACCCTTGCCCAAGGGCGGGGTCATGTTGATGATGAAGGGCGGCGGATCGGAGAACATGTCGCGGCAGTATTCGCTGCCCGATGCGACGCTCGGGGCGGGACGCGATCTCGCCGGCGTCAGGAAATGCATCCTCGACGCCGTCCAGAAGACCCAGGGCTATGGCTGCGCGCCCGGCATCCTCGGCGTCTGCATCGGCGGCGACCGCGCGACCGGCTACGAAGTCGCGAAGGAGCAGCTGTTGCGTCCTTTGGACGAGAAGGCCGTAGGGGCGACGTCCCCGTCGCCCCAGCTCAGGAAGCTGGAGACGTCCTTGCTGAAGGAGGCCAACTCGCTGGGCATCGGACCGATGGGACTCGGCGGCAAGACGACCCTCCTCGGACTCAAGCTCGCGACGCGTCCGCGCGTCCCCGCCAGTTTCTTCGTCACAGTCGCCTACATGTGCTGGGCGGCGCGTCGACGCACGGTGCAAATGTAGAATGTCGAATGAGGAATGGAGAATGATGATCGAGCTCAAGTATCCCTTTGACGAGAAGCAGGTGCGGGCGCTGAAGGCGGGGGACGCCGTGTCCATCACGGGTCTGATTCATACGGGACGCGACAAGTTTCACAAGTACTTCGCCGACGGACATCCGATCGACGTCGACTTTCGTGACGGGGCGCTCTACCACTGCGGACCCGTCATCGTGAAGGAGAAGGGCGAGTGGACCGTGAAGGCCGCGGGTCCGACGACATCCGTCCGAGAGAATCCCTACGAGAGCGCGTTCATCGCGGCTTCCGGCGTCCGCCTCATCATCGGCAAGGGCGGCATGGACGCGGCGACCCTCGCTGCGATGAAGGAGCACGGCTGCGTCTACATCCAGGCGGTGGGCGGCGCGGCGGCCCTCTCGGCGGCGGCGGTCCGGAAGGTGACGGGTGTCAGCTACCTCGAGGAATTCGGCGCGGCCGAAGCCTGCTGGCATTTCGATGTCGTTGATTTCCGCGGCGTCGTCGGCATGGACGCCCACGGACGCAGCCTCTTCGCCGAAGTCGGCGCCGCCTCGAAGGCAAAGCTCGACGATTTGCTGAAAGCGTAATGTGGTATAATACCCACCCCAAGGCCGGAGTGGTGAAATGGCAGACGCAGCGGACTTAAAATCCGCGGCTTGGTAATCAAGCGTACGGGTTCGAGTCCCGTCTCCGGCACCAATTGATTCGGTACAACCGCGTGCGACTAAATCGAAAAGCCCGATTTCATTGGGTGAAGTTGCGCTCGACCCTTTTGAAAGGCCATTCGGTCGCACGCGGTGCAAATAGAGAGCAGAGAGGTGCTCTTTGTCCTGAACGACAAACTTTCCCAAAAAAGTGGCGGACAGTTTTCACTTTTCGGCGGTATAGATATTGATGGGGATGCCTTTCATCAGTTGTGAGGGTGTAAACTAAAAATGTAAGGGCCGGCCCTACGGGCGGCCCTCACATTTTTCT
>CAMEZU010000075.1 GCA_945947925.1 uncultured Verrucomicrobiota bacterium | reverse complement strand
CGCGACAGCATCTGGCCGAGGCCCTGTCCCTCGCGCAGGGAATTGCCGAACTCCTTGACCGCATCCTCGGGGCGACGGATGCTCTTGAAGGCGCCGAGGCTCTGCTCGCGCAGCTTGACGTTCAGGAGGCCCGTGTTCGGATCGAGGCCGGAATCCCCGATCGTGGTGCTGTCCAGGTGCAGGACGTCATTCATCTCGCCCGTCCTCAGGTTCATCTCCTCGGACGAGAAGAAGAGCGAGAAGCGGCCGTCCATCGTGAACGTCACATCGTCCGCGCGCTCGTGCGCGAACGGAAAGGTGACGAGCGTGCGCACGTCGCCGGCCATGAACGCGGGCAGGAACTTGGACGACTCGATGTTGTACTTGACCGTCTTCTGGACGGTGCGCGTCTTCTCGTCGCCCTTGATGACCTTGACGTCGTCCGGTCCGTCGCCGGCCGGCTCGAGGCGTTTCATCACCGCGAAGGAGGAGCCGTCGAACTGCGGACGGATGCCGCAGATCATCGGCACGCGCTCGGTCGTCGGGATGGCGAGCGAGACCGGGATGTGGTCCGTGTCAAGATAGTCGAAGAGCGCGGCACAGCCCAGGCCGGAGAGGAACTCGGCCCAGTCGGACGCGCGCTGCATGGTCGAGCCGATGTCGGGGACGAAGGAAAAGAGCGACGTGCGGCCTTCCTGCATCAGGCGGTCGATCTTGAACGGCTGGTACTGCCCGTCGTTGAGGTCGTAGACCGTGTCGCCGTCCTCGGTCTTCTGCTGGCCCGGCGCGGGCATGGGGAAGAGGCTGTCCGTGACGAACGTCATGCGGCGCACCGTCTCCTCGTCCTTCCCGTCGCGGGAACCCAAGAATCCGTACTTGCCGCCGGAACCGCCCTCGACGTACTCGTAGAAGTAGCTCTTGAAGTCGCCGAACGTCGAGCTGCCCATCGCGAGGTTGAGGTCCGCGATGGAGATGAGCGGCTCGAGGCTCTTGATCTGGTCGAAGCAGAGCGTGTCCTCGTTCGGCTCGCCGCGGAACGTCTTCATGAACTTGTCCCACTTGTCCGCTCCCGTGCCGGCCGACGTATGGCGCTCGTTCTCGAAGAGATAGGCGAGGGAGATGCGGCCCCGGGGCGCGGACGAGCGGGGACGGTCGGCCATCAGGCGGTTGATGTCGAGGTAGTCGGAGACGTCGATCGCGCACCAGCTGAAGCGGCCCGCATCGAAGCTCATCGGCTGCCACACCGCAGTCGGCGTCAGGCGCGACCAGTAGCGGGCCTCGTTCACGAGCGGCGGCGGAATGTAGGCGAGCGCCTCCAGGCAGAGTGGCGCGACCGTGTAGTCGTACATCGAATCGTTGGGAACGGTGTTCGTACCCGTGAAGACACGGTGGACCCAGCCGTTGTACGGCATGCCGGCGGTGCGCGCCTGTCCGACGCCCGGGTGCGGGTTGTTGCCGATGGCGAGGTCGATCTGATCGATCGCCTGCGCGAGCGCGGCCTTGGTGAGCTGGCGCGTCGACGCCGTGCGCCGGAGAAAGCTCGAGGGCTGGCGCGCATAGCGCATGTAGGCCGCGAAGCCGACGGCCGAGATGATCATGAACGACAGCATGCCCAGAACGATCAGGAGGGCGCTGCCGCGCTGTGAAGAGGTACGTCTCATTGGCGCTCCTCCGCGGAAAGGCGGTAGTAGTTGGGGAAATAGAAACCGGACTGAAGCTGCCCGGTGCCGCTCGCAAACCGGATGCTGGCGCCGCCGGGCTTGATCGACACCTTGTACGTCGTGCCCCACGGATCCTTCATCTCGCCGCTCGCGTTGAGGCTGGCCATCAGCATCGTCGGCACCTTGCCGCCCGACTGGGCCGTCGTCTCGCCGAAGACCTCCTTCAGCGACGACTCGGTCACGTCCTGGTCGGTCTTCGCGGGAAGCTCGTGCTTCCGATCGTAGTTCTCGGCGCCGAGAATCGCCTGGTGGATGACCTTGACCTCGCTCTCGGCCTTCGCGATCTGGGCGCGCTTCTGCGCGCCCGCAAGCGAAACGGTCATCGCGGCCATCAGCAACGCGAGAAGGCCGACGACGACCAGCATCTCGACCAGCGTAAAGCCTTTAGTTGATTTCATCGGGGAAGCTCCAGATATCGTCATAGGTGTCGAACTGGCGGTCGGGACCCGCGCTCTTCACGTTGATGGTATAGGTCTTGATCGACCCGCCCGAATCGCCGTTGCCGACGGAAATCACCTTGAAGTCGCTCAGCTTGGAATTGTCGCGGATGTTGCCGCCGCGCGCCTGCAGGAAGGCCGCCTTCAGGTTCTGGCGGCTGTCGGCGCCCCCGACGTCGGAGGCGTCCCAGGCGCGCTCGCGCAGGCGGCCCTTCGAGTCCCAGAGGCCGACGAGACGGTGGATCTGGTTGTTCCAGACGTAGGCGTTGTCCGCCTCGTCGCGGAGCTCGGCGACATTCGTGCGCACCTCGTCCAGGTCCGCGACGCCCGCCACGCCCGTGCGCCAGGCGATCGATGACTGGTTGAACAGCATCGTCAGAATCGTGACGAGCATGCCGAGGAGCATGCTCGCGACGAGCAGCTCGAGAATGGTGAAGCCTCTTTTCATGACGTTCATTTCCCGCCGCCCTCCGATTCGGACCGCACGTCGGTCTGCCCCTGGAAACGCACTTCGGTGTAGAAAAGCGGCGCCGCCAGCAGTTCCGCCGGCTCGCGCGTCGCCCGGAACCCGAGCCGCACGACGGCGCTCCCCTCCTCGCGCAGGACGACGAGCCCCGCCTTCATGCCGGACTTCGCCGAATTCGGCCAGCTCGTGTTGACCTTGGCCTTGCTGCCGACCGCGCTCATCACCGCCTGCCAGGCCTGCTGGGCCTTGCCCTGCGGATCCTGGTCGACAAGACCCGTTGACCTGTTGAGGTAGGCGCCCCAGCCTTCCTCGCCGGGCGAGCTGCGGATGCGGTCGAAGTCCTGCCAGGTGACGTTCGTCGAGGAAAGCGCCATCACGAGCGGACTCATCACGGCGTCGGCGTAGGTGGTGGCCGTCACGTCCTCGCGGCTCTGGCGCGATTCGCGGAAGCCGAGGCCATAGAGGCCGATGATCGACAGGATGCCGCCCGCCATGATCATGATGGCGAGGTTGACTTCCAGGAGGGTAAAGGCTTTCTTCATGTCCGTCAGTTGTTCAGTTGCTGGGTGGGATTCTCGGACGTCGCGACCCGCTGCGCGGTGAGCGCGCCGCTCGCGCCGGGACGCAGGCTGTAGACGTCGATCGTGCTCTTGCCGGCGATGCCCTGCGTCGCTCCGCTGCCGGAGTTGGCGCTCACCGAGAAATGGAGGTCGCTTTCGCCTTCGACCGGCTGGCGGACGCTCTTCGAATACGACGCGCCGAACAGGTAGTTCGCCGGCAACTGGAGGTTCGCGAACTCGAACCCGTAGGCCGTGCCGACCTTCCAGTTGACGCTGTTCTGGCCGCCCGGCTTGTACGTCCAGGCCCAGCCCCTGAACTTCGCCATGCCGCCCAGGACGAGCGGTTCGTCAGCCTCGAAGCGGACCGGCTGCTCGGCGACCGTCGAACGCTCCATCCGCCCGCTCTGCTCGTCGCCGTTGAGCTTGTAGAGGTAGATGCCCGCGCTGTCCTTCGCCGACGACGTCACGACCTTGCCGTCGGAATCGCGCACCGGCATGAGGTCGCCGAACTCGTCGTAGAGCTTGTCGTTGTCGACCTGCGTGAGACGGCCCGACCGGCGCACCGCGACGGCCTTGCCGACGACCTGGATCGGCTCGTCGCCCGTCTCCTCGCGCAGCGTCTCGTTCCAGAAGTAGACCGCGACCGGCTGCCGGTCGATCTGCGCGCGCTGGTAGGCGGAACGGATGAACTGGTTCACGTTCTGCATCACGCTGCGCTCTTCCATGCCGCGGCGCATCGCGCGGTAGCCGCCGACGGCGACAGTGCCCATGAAGCCCATGATCGCCATGACCAGGAGCAGTTCGAGCAAGGTGAAGGCTTTCCTGTTCACTGCTGGGTTACCTCCATGCTTTGCGCCGGCTTGGCGTAGACGATCTTGAGATGGCGGAAATAGCCGTTGTTCTCCTCGGGATAGCCGAAGTACATCTCGGCGATCTTCATCTTCTGCGGCGATTCCTTCGTGCCGTGCACCGCGTCGCGGAAGTCGAGGCCGTAGTCGCGCCCGTTCGCCTCGCCCGGGAAGCGCGAGACGAAGAGGCCCGAGACGTCCATCATCGGATTGCCCTTCAGGACCGTCTCCTCGACCACGTCCTTGATCATGCTTCGGATCTCGCTCGATTCGAGGTGCAGGCGGTCGGGGTTGTTCCGGTTGTTCACGCCGTCGTTGTTCGACTTCGAGCTGTTCGGATTGAACGAGCCGGGCCACTGGTCCTTCTGCTCGCGGTACGTGAGGATGCCCTGCGTCACGACCTTGCAGATCGTCGCCGTCTTCTGCTTGCGCGCCACCTTGATCGAGTTGGCCGCCGCCGACATGATGAGCCCGAGGAGGACGCCGATGATCGCGACGACCGCCATGAGCTCGATAAGCGTAAATCCCTTTTTCTTCATGTCACTTCACCTTTTCGGTCTGGCCTTCCGTCCAGCTCGAGAGGAACTGCCCCTTCGGCCCGCGGCACCACACCGCCACCATCGCGCGCACGTCCTTCGTCTGCCCGTCGCGAACGCCTTCGACCGTGCCCGCCACGTTCACGTCCTTCACCGTGCCATGCCCGTCCAGCGAGAGCGCGTAGCGCAGGCGGTGGTCGGCGATCGTGCCCCCGACGCTGCTGACGACCGTATTCTCGTTGCAGGAGCTTCCCTGGTCCTTGATGACGCGTGCCGCCCAGGTCGTCACGATGCCGAAGCGGTCGTTGCCCTTCAGGCGCTTCGTGCCCGTGTCCGCCGACAGCGACATCTTGTCGCGCAGCGGATAGGCGGCCGTCTCGTCAAGGCCCTTCGCCTTGCCGCTGTTCGCCCGCAGCACCTGCGGCCAGGCGCCGTGGTCGTCGTAGACCTGCGTCAGGGCGACCTCCGTTTGCTTCACGAGCTCGTGGCAGTTCTGCATCAGCGCCTTCTCCGGCGCGTTGCGGAACGCCACCATCAGGACGGCCATCAGAATCGCGATGATGCCGATCACCACCAGCAGTTCGACAAGGGTAAACGCTTTCTTCATAGAAGGGACCTTTCTCAGTTGCTCAGGTGGATGATGTCGTCCGCAACCCACTTCGAGATGCACTCGTTCGCCTTCGAGGACATGTCCTTGTTCTTCTCGCTGCGGTCCACCCACGGCGGGAAGGTGCGGCCGTTCGGTCCCGCGCTCCACAGCGTATAGGTCTGGTACGGTTCGGGGGAGTAGTAGTAGAAGTCCTGCCCCCAGCCGTCGCGGACCGTGATGCCGTCAAGGACGTACTGGCTCGCGGTCGAACTGGACTGAGCCGAACCCGGCGCGAAGATCTCGATGTTGATGTTCGCGGGCGTCAGCTCGCTCCCGGCCTTGTGGTCGCGGATGTCGACGCCGAAGAGCGTGTAGTCGTGGTTCGCCTGGCAGATGCCCTCCAAGTTCGCCACCCACCGCGCGCAGACCGCCTGCGACGGGATGTTCGCAACGCGGGCGAGGTCGCTCTGGCTCTCGCTCGTCGCGTCGCTCCGGAGCGCCGCCCAGCCGCCGTTGAGCTTGTAGTTCTGGCCCGTGAAGGGATTGCTTGGCAGCTCGTTGTTGGACGTCCACTGCGCGTATTCGCGGAAGAACACGTCCTGGCCGTTCATCATGATCATGTAGCGCGGCAGGAGATAGCTCATCAGGCCGAACTTGAACAGCTGGATCTCGCGCCAGTCGTCCTTCTTCTTCTTCGAACCGTAGCGGCCGGGGTTGCGCGTGACGCCGTCGTCGAAGCCAGCCGCGAGTCGCGCGCGCACGTTCGGATCCTCGAAGTACGCCTTGTAGGCGTCGTCGCCCGATTCCGCGCGAGCCTTCATCTCGGCCGCGACCGCGTCCACGACGTCCGACATGCCCTGCGGGTACGGATAGCGGCAGTCAAGCGGCTGCGAACGGCAGGCCGCCTGGACCTGACGCCAGGCGTCGCGCTCGTTCTGCTCGCCGATGTTCGTCCAGCCCCAGAGCGCGTCCTTGCTCCCTTTCTGGCCCGTCTGGATGCCATGGCCGCCGACCTTCTCGTAGATGTCGCGCGTACCGTGGACGCGGACCGGCGGATAGTTGCCGAACGCCGCGTAATAGCCCGAGAGGCAGTTCTCGAGACGCTGCATGCGCATGACCGTCTCGGTCCGCCGCTGGGAATCCGAGCCGACCGAGGAAAGACGGAACATCAGGCCCATCAGGATCACCAGGACGGCGATCACAATCAGCAGCTCGATCAGTGTGAAGGCGCGTTTCATGGGTTTTATCAGGAGGCTCCGCCGGAGACGGAGGAGATGATCTTGATCATCGGGAGGAACATCGCGACAACGATCGTGCCGACCACGACCGCGAGCACGATGATGAGCGCCGGCTCGATTGCGGCCGTCATGCCCGCCACCGCGTTGTCGACCTCGTCGTCGTACGTGTTCGCCACGCGCGTCAGCATGTCGGCGAGCGCACCCGTCTCCTCGCCGACCTCGACCATCGAGACGACCATCGGCGGGAACACCCAGCACTGCGACAGCGGGCCCGTCATGCCTTCGCCTTCCTTCACCGCGTCATGCACGTTCTGGATGGCGTTCGAGACAACCCGGTTGCCCGTCGTGTCACGCACGATCACGAGCGACTGCAGGATCGGCACGCCCGAGGACAGCAGCGTGCCGAGCGTGCGCGTCAGGCGCGAGACCGCCGTACGCTGCACGAGCGTACCCGTCACCGGCATCTTCAGCGCCATCACGTCGAAGAGGTAAGCGCCCTTCTCCGTCTTGCCGATCAGCTTCTTCGCCAGGACGATCGCCGCCACCGCCGCCACCACGACGAGGCCGTTGTGCTGCACGTACTCGGACGCGTCGATGACGAACTGCGTGATGGCCGGCAGCTCCGCGCCGCCCATCATGTCGGCGAACACCTGCTTGAACTTCGGAATGACCGTCACCAGGAGGAAGCCCGTGATGCCGACCGCGGCCATGAGGACGACGATCGGGTAGATCATCGCGCCCTTCACCTTGTTCTTGATCTTCTCGGACTTCTCCGCGAACTCGGCGAGACGGCCGAGGACGACTTCCAGCACGCCGCCCGCCTCACCGGCCTTCACCATGTTGATGTAGAGGTTGTCGAAGATCTTCGGAAACTGCGTCAGCGCCTCCGAGAAGGTGCCGCCCGCGGCGATGTTCTCCGAAATGCCGTCCAGGGCCTCGAGCATCTGCGGATCCTTCATCTGACGCTTCAGGACGTCGATGCCGCGCATGAGCGGAAGACCGGCGTTCACGAGGGTCGCGAGCTGGCGCGTGAACTGCGTCAGGATCTTCGTCTTCACCTTGCCGCGCAGGAACTTCGGCAGGGTGATCTTGATCTCCATGTTGAGGCCCTTGCCCTTCTTCTTCTCGCCGCCCTCCGGCGCCGCCGGGGCCCGGCCCCTGCGCGCGTTCTTCTTCGGCGCCGCTGCCGGCTGGGCCGGCGCGGACGAACGGACTTCGCCGATCGCCGTCGGGAACAGCCCCTGCGCACGCACGGTGGCAATGGCCGAGTTGCGGTCGCCCGCCTCTACGGTACCGCGGGTCTCGTTGCCCTCGGCATCCTTCGCAATATACTGAAATGTCGCCATATGTCATCCACTCGAGGACCGCCGACGAAAAACCGCCGACGACCCAAGCCTTCTAGTTTGTAACAAGTATAGCACAGTCGTGAGGTTTTGTGAAGCGGAAGTACTCGGTCACAGAGATTCCAAATGGAGCGGGTGGACGCTCCTTCGTCGCATCCTCCCGTTCCATTTGGAATGTTGACCTGGCCGTCTTCCGGTCCCGGCACCATTTGCAG
>CAMEZU010000074.1 GCA_945947925.1 uncultured Verrucomicrobiota bacterium | reverse complement strand
TGGACGGGCCGTGGCGCTTCCAGGGCGGGGTCGGGTCGACCCCGCGTACTCGGCGGTTGGCGCAGGGCCAGCTCGATCGCGGACATGATGGCCTGCTTGACGGCGACGTTGTCGCGGAAGCGGACCTCGCGTTTCGTCGGATGGACGTTGACGTCCACCTGGTTCGGCGGCAGGTCGATAAAGAGGATCGCCGCGGGCCGCACGTCGCCCTGACGGCGCGGGTAGGCCTCGCGCAGCGCATAGGCGATCGACGGCGCGGTGGCGGGGCGTCCGTTCACGAAGACGTACTGGTCGCGCCGCGTCGGCTGGTTGAGGTTCGGCCGCTCGAGGAATCCGCTGACGCGGATTTCCTGATGTTTGGATTGTTTGGATGTTTGGATGTTTGGATTGCCGGACGGGACGCCGGTTTCTTCGGATGCCGAACGGGCCGGCTGGCCGCCGACGGGGAGGAGCTCGGCGACGAAGTCCCGGCCGAAGAGGTCGAGGACGCGGTCCGCAAGCGTGGCGGCGGGCGCGAGGCGGTAGAGTTCGCGTCCCTCCACGTTCAGCGCGAAGCCGATCGCGGGGTGGGCGAGCGCGTGGACGGTGAAGACCTGCTTCACGTGGCTTTCTTCGGTCGCATACGCGCGGAGGAACTTCCGCCGCGCGGGAACGTTGCAGAAGAGGTCGCGGACCTCGACAAGCGTCCCCGGGGGACAGCCGGCGGAGGAGACCTCGGCGAGCTGTCCGGCGTTGACCTGGACGAGCGTTCCCTCGTCCGACTCGTGCCGCCGCGTGGTGATCGTGAAGCGGGAGACGGACGCGATGGACGGAATGGCCTCGCCACGGAAGCCGAGCGTGTCGATCTCCTCGATGTCGTTGACGTCGAGGATCTTCGACGTCGCCTGGCGCTCGAGCGAAAGGACCGCGTCGTCGCGCGTCATGCCGCAGCCGTCGTCCTGCACGGAGACGAGCTTGCGTCCGCCCTGCGTGATCGAGATGCGGATCGATTTCGCGCCCGCGTCGATGGCGTTTTCGACAAGCTCCTTGACGACCGAGGCCGGACGCTCGACGACCTCGCCCGCCGCGATCTTGTTCGCGACATGCAGAGGAAGAACCCGAATATGTCCGTCACGAGGCGTCATAAGGAGGAGCTGTTTGGATGTTTGGGATGTTTGGATGTTTGGGTATCGTTTGCCCGAACGGAGCGGCCGATCGACTGGAGCAGGTTCCTGAGCAGGATGCACTCGTCCCGCAGGGATCCGATTGTCTGGTGCATGGGGTAGAGCTGGGGCAGGATGCCGAACCAATAGCAACTCTCGGCTGCTTCCTTGAGCGCCAACTGGATCTTGTGTCCAAAGTCTTCCCGTGATTCAGTACGGGTTGCCTCCTGGTAGTTTGCTCCGATGGAGGATGCGGACTTGCCGAGCTGAAAGGCGATGACGCGTGTCGAATTCTTCTTCGGCAGTCCGTCAAGAAGCTTGAAGGTCCCGACGGCCAATCGAGTCGTGCGGTCCTCAAGCTCCTGCCGGAACTGCGCCTTTGCGGAATTGGACTTCGTGATCCTGTCAGGCATATCCATTAATCCAAACATCCAAACAACCAAACATCCAAACACCGATTCCCTAGAGATCGAGCGAGATGTTTCGGCGGAGGTAGGTCGGACGGTCCAGGTCTTCGCCTCTCCAGATCGTTTGCTCGGCGTTGTAGAAGCGTCCGCGGCCCTGAGGCCCGACGGACAGCGGGTTCTTCGTCAAGCGCCTGCCGCGCCGCGAGGAATCGGTCGTGGCGCCGATTGTCGCGCCGTCGGCCGTCTTGCCGCCGGCCTCGAAGAGCATCACGACGACGGAGAGGCGTCCGCAGAACGTGGCCTCGTCGTTGACCGTGCCCAGGTCGAACGTGCAGCGTTCGCCGAAGGCGGCGCGCACGCCGTCCGCGACCTTGCCGATCTCGGAGAGGCGCAGGTCTTCGCCGGCCAGCACGCCGCAGAGAATCGAGCTCACCGGATTCGTTCCCGCCGTCAGGGTCTGGGCGCTCGAAAGCGCGTTGACGATGTCGACCGTGCGGTTCGGCCCCTGCGCCGTGGCGACGGCGAAGCGTCCGTTCCCGGCGTGCGCGATGATGTGGCGCACGCGCTCGGTGTCCAGCTTGATGTAGCCGGGCTTGGCGACGAGGCGCCAGAAGAGGGTGATGGCGGAGGCCAGCGTGTCGACGGCCCGGCGGAGCGCCTCTTCCATGGCGTCGGCGTCTCCGATGAGCTTGTCGAGGGGAATGAAGATCGCAGCGTTCGCCTCCTCGGCGATCGTCGCCTTCATGCCGATCGCATTGCGCTGGCGCTCTTCGCCCTCGAAGGCGAAGGGGAGCGTCGCGAAGACGATGGTCGGCACGCCGCGTTCGCGCAGGTGCCGGGCGATCGCGTGAGTCGCTCCGCCGCCGGTGCCGCCGCCCAGCGAGGTGACGATGACGACGAGCCGGACGCCGTCCGCGGCATCGTCGATTGCCTGTAGCGAGTCTTCGGCCGCCAGCTTGGCCTGGGCGACGTCGCCGCCGGCACCGTGCCCGGAGAGCCGGTCGCCGCCCAGCAGGACGAAGGGGGCGTCGGTCGAGCCGGTTGTCGCGTCCGTATCGGCGAGGATGTACCGGACGCCGTCGCCGGAAGCGCGGTTGATGCCACGGGCGATGGAGGCGCCCGCGCCTCCGATGCCGATGAGGAGAATGGGTGACGCGTTCAATTGAAGAGTCCTTTGAGAATTTTCTTGAAAATCGACTTCTCCTCGTAGTTCCTGTGGGCGTAGAGAAGCGCGCCAGCGATGGAGGCGAACGACGCCGCCTCTGTCGTCTGGTCAAAGCCGTCGACCTCGGACGGATAGCCGGTCCTGACCGGCAGCCCGAACTCGCGCTGGATCAGGGCGTCGATGCCGCGCTGCGCCGCGCCGCCGCCGGTGATGACGACGCCAGCGTTCAGCTTGTGCGTGAGGTCCTGGTCCTCGAGCTCGTTGCGGATGATCGTGAAGAGCTCCTTGAGCCGCAGGTTGACGACCGTGTCGAGCGCCCGCCGCGAGATCGCGCGGGCCTCCATCAGCGGCGAGGAGCCTGTCAGCTGGACGCGCGGGGACGCGCCGCGCTCGCCGCCGACGATCGCGTTGGACTCGAGGCGCTTCAGGTCCTCGGCCTGGGACTGCGTCGTCTGGAAGGCGTAGGCGATGTCGTTCGTCACATGGTCGCCGCCGACGCCGATGACGTTGGCCGAGACGAGGTACCCGTCGGCGTACACCGCGTAGCCGGTCGATCCGCCGCCGAGGTCGATGACCAGCGCGCCGTTGCGCTTGTCGTGCGCGGAGAGCACCGCGTCCGCGGCGCACGTCATGGAGAAGAGCGGTTCGCGGATCTCGAGATGGACGCCTCCTGCCGCCGTGCGCGCGTTGTTGATGCGGTTCGCGTCGGCGTGGATCTGCAGCGTGTCCAGCTTGAGGACGCGTCCGCTCATACCCTTCGGGGACGAGATGCCCGCGAGTCCGTCCAGCTCGTACGACTGGTCGACGATGTCCAGCAGCTCCCGCTCGCGCGGCAGGGCCATCAGGCGGGACGAGTTGCGGACCTCCTCGATGTCGGCTTCGGTGACGCGTCCGTCGGAGACCTGGGCCGTGCCCTGGTAGGGGTCGGCCTTGACGTGCTGCCCGTTCACGACGAGGAAGACGTTGCTCAGGTCCAGCGAGTCCCCGTTCGCGCCCTGCTTCTTCTCGATCTCGCGCAGGACGCTGCGGATGGAGGTCGTGGCCTGCGAGATGTCGAGGATCTGGCTCTTGCGGACGCCCGTGGAGGGAATCTCGGCGTGGCTCGTGACCCGCAGCCGTTCGCCGGATTTCGCTTCTCCGATCGCAAGGACCGTCCGGGTCGTGCCGATCTCAAGTGCGGCGTAGATGTTTGACATGGAAGGGTAGTTCCTTATTCGTTCGGCCGCACGGCGATGCGGTCGAGGTCCGTGATGGTGTAAGTGGCGCGATGAGGCCGGACGCCGTTGTTGAACAGGTTCTGGAGGTTCTTGAGGATCTGCCGCATCGCCGGCTGATCCTCGTCAGTCGGGTCGTCCAGCAGCTTCCAGTCGATCAGGATCGTGTTGTAGTCGGCCGTCGTGAGCTTCAGGTAGGTCTCGTTGTCCGTGTCGATCTCGGGAATCGGCAGCGACACGATGCCCTGGACCGTGCTGAGCTCGACAAGCCGCAGCGCGGCGAGCGCGCGGCCGTTCAGCCGTTCGCCCCGGCGGGCCGTCGGGTTCTTCTCCAGGATGACCGGCAGCTTGGCGGAATCGCGCTTCGCGTATTCGAAGACCATGCCTTCCGCGTCCGCGACGTCCCAGCGATGGATGGCGATGCCGTGCCCGTCCTGGTTGACCGTCGACGTCTGGAAGTTGACCCTGGCGATCGGCTTGCGCTCCTCGAGCGCAATCTCGATCGCGGCGGGAAGATGCCTGACGACCGTCAGGTCCCTGACGATCGGATGCTCCCGCAGGATCCGCTCGCGCGTCCCGTTGATGTCGATCCGCGCCAGGTTGCAGCCGTTGGAGAGACCGAACCACTCCCGGACGTGCTCTTCCTTGACGTGCGGCGAGGCCGAGATCGACGCCTGCGCCGTCACGTTGGTGACCACGCACTGCGCCTCCCAGCTCGACTTGAGCTTGGCGGTCGCGAAGAGACACCCCTTGACCAGGGCGTACGCCACAAGCCCCAGCAGACAGACGGCGAGGGAGATCTTGATTCCCCTGCGCCACCCCGGCGAGAGACCCTTTCCCGCTTGCTTCCTCGCGGCATGCAGGGACCTGGAATGCTTGTTGACCGTTCTCATCTGTCAATCGCCGCAGAGTGGAGGATCCTGTCACAGACCTGCGCGAAGGTGAGCCCCGTGCGCATGCCGGCCTTCGGGACGAGCGAGTGCGACGTGAAGCCCGGCGACGTGTTGAGCTCAAGCACGTAGCAGCGCCCGAGCGGCGACACGCGGAAGTCGACGCGCGTGACGCCCCGGCAGCCGACCGCCTCGTACGCCTCGACCGCCAGCTTCTGCAGCTTCGCCTCGAGCGCACGGTCCGCCGAATCGGCCGAGTCCGCGAGAAACGGATAGCGCGTCTCCTCGCTCGTGTACTTCTCCTCGTAGCCGTACCAGCCGCCCTTGGCCACAATCTCGATCACCGGCCAGGCCTCCCCGTCGACGACCGCCACCGTGAACTCGCGCCCCGGGACAAACTCCTCGACCAGCACGGGCCTCTCCGCCGCCTGGCACGCGTACGCCGCTGCCAGCGCCTTCGGCCAGTCCGCCTCCGACGAGACCTTCGAAATGCCCACCGAACTGCCGTCGCACGGCGGCTTCACCACGACCGGCAGCGGAAGGGGAGACTTCGCCGTGTCGGGATGCGCCAGGTCCCACTTCGCCGTCGGGACGTTCTTCATCTCCAGGACGAGCTTCGTCTTCAGCTTGTCCATCGCGATCTGCGACGCCTTCACGCCCGGACCCGTGTACGGGATCTTGCGCGCGTTGAGCGCCGCCTGCACCCCGCCGTTTTCGCCCCAGCCGCCGTGCAACGCGATGTACGCGGCGTCAACGCCGTCGGGAAGCGTGTCGAGATTCTCCTCGGTCAGGTCGATCGGGACGACCTCATACGTCCCGAGGCTCGCCAGCGCCTCGGCGACATTCTTGCCGGAATTGAGCGAAACCGCACGTTCGCTCGACTTTCCGCCCATCAGAACAGCAATCTTTTTCATCTCCCATATTATAGCAAAAGGGCACGCCGCATGTGCTATAATATCGCTCTCAATGAAAGGAAAAAAGATTCATTTCGCCGGTATCGGCGGGGTCGGCATGGCGGGACTCGCCGTGCTGCTGAAGGCGGAGGGTCACGAGGTCTCGGGATGCGACCTCCACGCCTCGCCGCGTACTCGCTGGCTCGCCTCCCTGGGCATCCCCGTCACCGTCGGACACGACCCCGCGCACGTCGCGGACGCCGACGAGGTCGTCTTCACGCCCGCCGTCCGCCGCGACAACCCCGAGTTCGCCGCCGCCCTCGCCCGCGAAGCCGCCGGCGCCTGCCGCGTCCGCTACCGCGGCGAGGTCCTTGCCGAACTCGTCAGCGCCCGCGAATCCATCGCCGTCTGCGGCTCCCACGGCAAGACGACGACCTCCACCTTCATCGCCCGCCTCCTCCTCGCCCTCGGCGAATCCGTCAGCTGGGCCATCGGCGGCGAAACCGGAGCGTTCCCGGTGGCGGGAACGGGGAAAGGAGGTGCCCTGGTCGTCGAAGCCGACGAGTCGGACGGTACGCTCGCCCTCTACCACGCGACCACGCTCGTCGTCACCAACTGCGAATACGACCACCCCGATCACTTTAAGACGCCCGCCGACTACTTCGCCTGCTACGAAACCGCGAAGCGCAATGCCGGAGAGGTGATCGAGAGCGAGAGATTAGGTGTAGGTCTAGGTGTAGGTGAAGGTGTAGGTGTAGGGGATGTGGAGCGGGTTCTCGCGGCGCTGCCGGTACATAACCGGAAGAATGCGCGGGCGGCGATCGAGGTGGCGGTCAGAAGGGGACACGCCCTCGAGGCGATTGCCAAGGTCCTGCCCGACATCGTCCGCGAACTCCCCGACCGCCGCTTCCAGCAGGTCTGGCCCCGTCCGAACCTCCAAACACCCCAAACATCTAACCATCGCCTTTCCGTCTACACGGATTACGCCCACCATCCGACGGAGATGAAATGCGCCGTCGCCATGGCCCGGGCCCAGTGCCGCGGCACCCTGCGCGTCCTCTTCCAGCCGCACCGCTATTCGCGCACAAAGGCGCTTCTAAATGATTTTCCAGCCGCTTTCGCAGGGGCGGACGAAGTCCTCCTCTGTCCGACCTACGCGGCCTTCGAGACGCCCGTCGAGGGTGGCGACATCGCCGACCTCTACAAGGCCTGCCGTGAAGCGAAGGGGGACAGTCCCCGTCTCTTCCTCGCCCGCAGCTGCGAGGAGGCCTGGGAACACGCGCGCAATGCGATGCGGCCGGACGACCTCACGCTCCTTCTCGGCGCCGGCGACATCATCAGACTCGTCCCCAAGGTCCAGCAGGACCTGTCCGCCCCTCCGACATCCCGCCGTCGCATCCTGATCGGCATGGGGTCCAACACCTGGAAGTCGGACCTCAACCTCTCGGTCGACTACGTGAAGACGGACGGTCCCGCGGGCCGTCCCGGCGCCGAACTCGTCGCGGCCCATCCGACGCTTCTCCCGTGGATGGCCGGCATTCCCGGCACGGTCGGCGGCTGGATCCGGATGAATGCGGGCGCCTTCGGCCATTCGATCTCCGAGGTCCTCGAGGCGGTGAAGGTCGACGGACGCTGGATTCCCGCTGCGGACTGCGGCTTCGGCTACCGGACAAGCGCCATCGAAGGCGAAATCCAGGATTACCGCTTGAAGGGGACGGGGGATGTGGGATGGGGGACTGGAGGAGACCAACCCTCCGACTACCTGGCTCGGCGGAAGAAATTCCCGGTGGGAACGAAGGGGAGTGTCTTCAAGAATCCGCCCGGGGACTTCGCGGGGCGGCTCCTCGAGTCCGTCGGCGCGAAGGAGCTCCGCGTGGGCGGAGCGTATGTCTGGGAGGAGCACGCGAATGTCATCGTGGCCGGACCCGACGCCACGCCCAGCGACTTCCTCGCCCTCGCCCGCCTGATGCGCGAGCGCGTGAGAATTCGCCTCGGAGTCGTCCTCGAGCCCGAAGTCCGCGGATTGGAATTCTGAGCAGAAGGATTTTGTGGTATAATCTTCACATCTCGCAGGTGACTGCGGGGTCATAGGTTGCGAACTGGCGCAAGCCCACCCGCGACCGCATTCAATTTTGCGACGACGCAAGCAAGACGTTCCAGTGAAAACGTAGGAAATTTTCGTGGAAGAACGATTGCAGGCGAAGGCCGCGCCCACTCTGGGCGCGTCTTTTGCTGCATTCTTTCACAGGTTTCCTACGACCTACACTGGAGTGCACGAAGGACGCGTTCCTTCTTTT
>CAMEZU010000073.1 GCA_945947925.1 uncultured Verrucomicrobiota bacterium | reverse complement strand
AACAGACTCAATTCTGGGCATGGTACACGGTATTATGACAAACTGCGCCGAGTACCGGGAAAGGGGTGGAGTCCTCGCCTCCCCAGATGTTTTTGGTATAATAGTAGCCTATGACATATCGTTATACGAGTGACGGGAAGAAGGTCTCTCTGCTGGGGTATGGTGCGATGCGCATGCCGACGGTGGACGGGGGGCATGCCAACGGCTGGGTCCAGGAAGGGTACTCGAAGTCCCTGATCGACCAGGACGAGCTGAACCGGCAGATCAAGTATCTTCTTGACCGCGGGGTGAACTACTTCGACACCTCGCCTGCGTACTGCCGCGGCGAGTCCGAGGCACGCCTCGGCCGCGCCCTCAAGGCGAGCGGCGTTGCGCGCGGGGACATCGTCCTCGCCACCAAGCTCTCGAACTTCGCCCCGCAGCAGTATCCGCTCGACGCATGCAAGAGGATGTTCGAGAAGTCTCTCGAGTACCTGCAGACGGACTACGTCGACAACTACCTCCTGCACGCGATCGGAAACGACGGCTTCGAGACCTTCTCGAAGCGCTACCTTGAGAACGGTGCGCTCGACTGGTGCGCCACGCTCCGCCAGGAGAAGCGCATCCGCAACCTCGGTTTCTCCTATCACGGCGACCCCAAGGCGTTCGCGTGGTGCATGGAACACCACGATACCTACAAGTGGGACTTCTGCCAGATCCAGATGAACTACATCGACTGGCGCCACGCGAAGCAGCTCAACCCGCGCAACCTCGACGCCGAGTACCTCTACCGCACGCTGACCGAGAAGGGCATTCCGGTCGTCGTCATGGAGCCGCTCCTCGGCGGACGCCTCGCGCGCTACAACTACGCGCTTGCGAGCGTCCTGAAGCCGCTCGATCCCGAGGCCTCGCTCGCGAAGTGGGCGTTCCGCTTCCTCGGCACCTACCCGAACGTGATGACCGTCCTCTCGGGCATGACGCGCTTCTCCGACATCGAGGAGAACGTCGCAACCCATTCGCCGCTCAAACCGTGCAGTCCCGAGGAGCTCGCCGCGCTCGAGCGCGCCGCCGTCGAGTATCTCAAGCTCAATCCGGTGCCCTGCACGGCCTGCCAGTACTGCATGCCGTGTCCGTACGGACTCGACATCCCGTCCATCTTCGCCTTCCGCAACGAGGTGATCGCCTCCAAGCGGCTCCTGACGACGGACGAGACGCTGGCGCTCTACGAGCGGTATGTCCCCGAGAAGCTTCGCCGGGCGGACCGCTGCACGGGATGCGGGCGCTGCATGGGGCATTGTCCGCAGTCCATCGACATCCCGTACGAAATGGCGTCCATCGACCGCTGGATCGGACGCATGATTGCCGAAAAGGAGCGCGCGGCACTCCGTCAGAAGCGTGAGCAGAAGAAGGAGGAGGAACGGAAATGGCTGTGAGAATCGTCAAACGCGCGGTGGCTGCCGTGTTCCTGACGCTGGCCGTGTGGGGACTCTTCGGCGGACACCGCCTGCCGCACCTGGCGCTCGAGCTTCAGGCCGTGCCGGCGATGCTGAAGCATCCGCTCGTCGCCGTTCCGCTCTTCTTCGGCCTCACGGCCCTGATCGGACGCTTCTTCTGCGAGACGATGTGTCCCCTCGGCATCCTCCAGAGCCTCGTCAACCGCCTGACGCATCCGAAGACCGGCGTGCGCCGCATCTGCACGCGCCTGCCGGAGACGAAGGCCCAGCGCATCGTCCGCTGGTCCGTGGTCGCCGTGGTCGCCTTCCTGCTCGCGGCCGGCTACGGTGCCCTCGCGTACGCCGTCGAGCCGTACTCGCTCCTGAGCCGCGCGCTCGCCCCGTACCTCGTCTTCTCGGTGCTCCTCGGTGCCATCCTCCTGGTGGCGGCGATCGGTGACGGACGCCTCTGGTGCAACTGGGTGTGTCCCCTTGGAACGCTCTTCCACCTCGCCTCCCGCAAGGCCCCGTTCGGCAACCGCGTCTGCAAGGGCTGCGCCAACTGCCGCAAGTGCTTTCCGAAGCCGGCCGCTGCGCCGGCGAAGGCGACGGAGCAGAAGCCCGCGGAAGGCGACGGCGTTACGCGCCGCGAGGCGATGCAGGGACTCGTCTGCCTGGCGGCCGTCGAGAAGACGACGGACGGCGGACTCGCCGAGCTCGTCCTGCCCGGCGTCGCGACGTCGCGCGGCGCGTCGGTCCTGCCGCCCGGCGCCCTCTCCCGCGCGCGCTTCCAGCGCCTGTGCGTCGGCTGCGGACTCTGCGTCAAGTCCTGCACGACGGGCGTCCTGAAGCCGTCGACGAAGCTGGCGACCCTCGGACAGCCCGAACTCGACCTGAGCGCGGCCGTCTGCGATCCCGACTGCGACCGGTCGTGCGCGCGGGCGTGTCCCGCCGGGGCGATCCTGCCGCTCGCGGACGTGCCGCGCCGCGACATCCACGTCGGCCGCGCGGTCTGGCATGCGGAGAAGTGCATCCGGACGACGGACGGCGTCACGTGCACGCTCTGCTCGCGGAAGTGTCCCTACGGCGCCATCCACCTGGACGGGGGCGCGGTGGTCGTCGACGACCGGCTCTGCATCGGCTGCGGCATCTGCGAGAACGCCTGCGCGGCGCGTCCCGAGCCGGCGATCGTCGTGGATGGACTCGACATCCAGACGGTGATGCGTCCGATTGGCGAGGCGGACCTCATTGCCGAGATGAAGACGCTTCTCAAGGACGGCGACGCCGTCGTGGTCGCGCGGGACGGCGTGATCCGCAACCGCGAGCGCGGACGCGGCATCGGGCCGCTCCTCAAGCTTCACGATGACGAGGCGCTCGGGGACGCGCTTGTCGTGGACCGCGTCATCGGCCGCGCGACGGCGGCGATCTGCGTCCTGGGCGGCGTCCGCCGCGTGCACGCGCCCCTGATGAGCAAGGGCGCCGAGGCGTTCCTGAAGGAGCACGGCGTCGCCTGCTCCTGCGACGAGTTGACGGACCAGATCCTGAACCGTGACAAGTCGGACATCTGTCCGATGGAGAAGACGGTCGCGGACCTCACGTCTCCCGCGGAGATGGTGACGGCCCTGCGCGCCAAGCTGCGGGAACTGAGAGAGGCGAACGCCGGAAAGTGAGTGACGGCTGGTGGCGATGAACGAGCGCGAGTCGTGGTACGTCAAGGGGTCCGACGGACAGGTCTACGGTCCGGCGGATATGGCGTCGCTCGTCGTTTGGGCGAGCGAGGGCCGCATCGAGCCGAACGGCTTCGTCTCGCGCGACCGCCGCAGCTGGATCCTCGCGCCGCGCCTCCCGGAACTCGAGATGCACTGGGTCGTCGAGACCGAGCCCGGCAAGTACTACGGTCCGTTCAACCGCCAGGTCGTCAACCGCCTCGCGGCGAACGGCTCGATCCCCCAGGGCGCCTTCGTCTACCGCCGTCACCTGCTGCCGGTCGACCGAGATCCCGACCCCGTCCGCGTCGAAGTGCCGGTCGAGGTCGAGAAGGTCGTCGAGCGTGTCGTGGAGAAGCGCGTCGAGGTGCCGGTGGAGAGGGTTGTCGAGAAAGTTGTCGAGAAGCGGGTCGAGGTGCCGGTCGAGGTCGAGAAGGTCGTGGAGCGCGTCGTGGAGAAGCGCGTCGAGGTGCCCGTGGAGAGGGTTGTCGAGAAAGTTGTCGAGAAGCGCGTCGAAGTGCCGGTCGAGGTCGAGAAGATCGTGGAGAAACGGGTCGAGGTGCCCGTCGAAAAGGTCGTCGAGAAGCGGGTCGAGGTTCCTGTCGAGAAGATCGTCGAGCGGGTCGTCGAGAAGGAAGTGCGCGTCGAAGTGCCGGTTCCTGTTGAGAAGATCGTCGAGCGGATCGTCGTGAAGCGGGTGGAGGTGCCCGTTGAGAAGGTTGTCGAGAAGGTCGTTGAGAAGATTGTCGAGGTGCCCGTCGAGCGGATCGTCGAACGGGTGATCGAGGTCGAACCGCCGCGGGCGGTTGTGCCGGAGGTCGTTGCACCGGCGGCGCCGGCGGCGGCCGTGCCGAACCGCGGCCTCTTCAAAAATGTGGACAAGGCGCGGCTGGCGGCGCTTGAGGCGGCGGCGCGGCGCGAGCTGGCGGCGGCGAAGGGCGGACGGTTCGGTCTGCCGGGAATGTTTTCAAGGAGGAAGCCATGAACGAGGCCAAGTGGTACCTGCGGACGCAGGACGAGACGTTCGGACCCGAGACCGAGGAGAAGCTCGTTGAGTGGGCCCGGATGGGACGCATCCAGCCCGGACAGGAAGTGTCCGACGATCGGGAGATCTGGCGGCGGGTCGAGGACGTGCCGTTCCTGGACATGCGGTTCTCGATCGATCTCGGGGACGGCAATCCGCGAGGTCCCTTCAACCACGCTGCGGCGAAGGCCCTGATCGACTCCGGCCGCCTGCCGCCGACGGCGACGATCGTCGAGACGCGGGCCCCGTTCGAGTCCGCGCCGGACCCCGAGCCGGTGGCGGAGACGCCTGCCGAAGCCGACCTGCCGCTCTTCGATGCGGCCGAGCCGGCGGAGGCGTCCTCGGAAATTCCCGCAGAGGCCCCCGCGGCAGCGACGGAGGAACTCGGCGAGACGCTGTCCGTCGAGGTGAAGGCCGAACCCGAGCCGCGCGTGATCGTCAAGGAGGTCCGCGTCGAGATTCCTGTCGAGAAGATCGTCGTCAAGGAGATTCCGATCGAGACGGTCGTCGAGAAGATCGTCGAGAAGGAAGTTCCGGTCGAAGTCGAGAAAATCATCGAGAAGCGCGTCGAGGTGCCGGTCGAGGTCGAGAAGATCGTCGAGAAGATCGTCGAGAAGACGATTGTGGACGAGACGCGCGTGAAGGAGCTCGAGGGACAGCTTGAGATGGAGCGCCGCCATGCGTCCGACCTGCAGGCGGCGATGGACGCCGCCGCGAAGACCGCGTCCGACCGAGAGGCCACGCTGCAGGCGAAGCTCGTCGACGAGGCGAAGGCGGCCTCCGAGCGCGAGAACGGACTCCGCCAGCGGATCGTCGACCTCGAGAACGAGCTTCGCCGCCTGCCCGAGACGGCGAGCGAGATTGCGGACATCCAGGCCGCGGTTTATGCGCTGATGACGGGCGAGGCCGAGGAGATCGCCGAGCTGATGGAACGCGAGAAGGCCGAGGCCGAGGCGTTCCGCCACCGTCACGAGGAGCGGCTCGACAAGCTGCTCAACCGCCGGCGCGAGCTGCTGAAGCGTGCGGGCTCGAATATTGAGGACATGACCCGCAAGGCGCTTGTCAACCGTCCCGAGGATCCGCGCACGACCCAGCTCCGCAAGGAGCTCGACGAGCTGCGCCGCCTGGACGCGAAGAAGTGCTACGACGCCGAGGTGAAGATCGCCGAGCTCACGGAGAAGCTGCGCCTGCGTCAGGTCGAGGCCAGCCGCCGCGCCGAGAACCTGAAGGACGTCACGCAGCTGCAGGCTGAAATCACCGACCTGCGCCAGAAGCTGCAGCTCCGGGAGAAGGAGCTCCTGACGGAGCGCCAGCGCGCCGAGGTCCTGCGTCAGCAGCAGGCCATGAACCAGCAGGCGCTGATGACGCGCCTTGCGTCCCTCGAATCGACGTCGATCGGCACGCCCCAGACGCTGTCCACGAACCAGAGCCGTGAGGCCAAGCAGGTCAAGATTCCGCGCTGGATGAGGATCGGTTCGTGACCCTCTCCTGCGGAGTCCTGCTTGCCGCCGTTGCGGCGAAGGGCGTCGTCGGCGGCACGGTGACGCTCGGGGCGGAGAACCTGGGCTGGGACCGCTCCGCCGGCTGCCTCGTCGCAAACGTGGAGCTGACGGGGACGGACGGCGCGAACGCGGGCGACCTCTACTTCAACCGTGACGCGGGACATTCCGTCCTGAAGATCCGGGAGTTCCCGGGCCTCACGCAGGTGAAGCTCGACGCCGAGGGACACGCCAAGGGACTCGACGTCGACTTCCCCAACACGCTCTTTCCCTGCCCCGTCTTCGGCAACTGCAGCCGCGCGATGACGCAGGGCCCGTACTGGCGCTCGCTTCCGCGCGCGATGGTGACGACGATGGCCGCGCGGATGCCGCTCTACTACCGCTTCTACCGCAGTAACCAGGTTTGGGTCTTCCCGACCGTGAACGACTGCGAACCGCTCGGCTCGCACGGCGACGTCTTCGCGTCCGTCACGCCCTACTGTCTCGTCACGCAGGGCCGGAGCTGGTCTGATCTCCCCTACCTCAAGGCCGCCCTCGAGGTCAGCGCCGCGCTTCCGCGCGACGTGAAGCGCGAGGCCGTTGCTCGCGGACTCCTTGCGCCGACCGTCCAGCTGCTCGTGCGCCGCGCGCTGAAGGGCGTGGAGAGCGAGGCGGACTACCTTTCCGCCAAGGCGCATCCGACGGCCTTCCCGGCGAACGGACTCGACCTCGCGCGCCTGCGGGCCTCCGCCCGTGCGCTGACCGTGGAGACGCTCCCGCCGTTGGCGCTCGTTGCTGGCGCGGGCGGATCCAAGAGCGCGTACGAGGGCAAGATGCCGGAGCTCACGTATGCGAGTCCCTGCGCGTGGGCGTTCGTGCTGCGCGGACCCGAATCCGAGCGGACCTTTGTCCTCAAGGTCGCGGGCGGCGACGACTATGCGGCGGTGCCCGTCCACGGCGACCCGGCGGCGGCGAAGGTCGAGCGCCTTGCCGCCGACGGGTTCAAGGTCACGGTCGACCGGACGAAGCTGACGCCGACGAACCGGCTGGACATTGCCGTCTTCGCCAAGGGCAAGGCGACGTCGTGGGGAGCGCCGAGCTTCGTGTCCTTCGCCATCGTCGATTCCGCAGCCGACTACGCCGACCCCGTGCTGCTCGGCATCAACCCTGTGCCATGAAATACATTCTCGCTCCGCTGGCCGGATTCACCGACGCCCCGTTCCGCCTGATGTGCCAGGAGGGCGGTGCCGATCTCACCTATACCGAGATGGTGTCCGCCGCCGCGCTCGCGCATACGCACGGGCCGACGCGTCACCTGATGGAGACACTGCCGGGCGAGGGCCCCGTCGCCTGTCAGATCTTCGGCGCGAACGAGGACGAGATCGCCCTTGCGACGCGGATCGTGTCCGCCCTGAAGGACGACGCCGGCCGGCCGCGCTTCTGCGAGATCAACCTGAACGCGGGCTGTCCGATGCAGAAGGTGACGAAGTGCGGCGCCGGCGCGACCCTCGTGAAGGATCCCGCGAAGGTGCACCGGCTCCTCAAGGCCATGGTCGCGAACACCGACCTCCCCGTGACCCTGAAGACGCGGCTCGGTCCCCATCCCCAGGCGACGACGGCCTTTGAACTCCTTGACGCCGCAGAGACGGCCGGCGCGAAGGGCATCGCCTTTCATGCGCGCTACACGAGCCAGCTCCACGGGGGACCGCTCCATCTCAACGTCCTCGCCGACCTCGTCTCCCGTGCGCACATCCCGGTCGCCGGGAACGGCAGCGTCACCGACGCCGCGACGGCCGCCGTCATGGCCCAAACCGGCGTGAGCGCCATCCTCCTCGGACGCGCCACCCTCGCCAATCCCGCCATCTTCAACCAGCTGAAGGCCGCTTTTCAACCATCCGAACTTCCGAACCCTCCTGCACCTCCGAACCCTCCTGAACCTTCCCTGTCCCTCTGCGAGCGCCATCTCGCCTACGTTCTCGCGTTCCGCGAGCAGCTGGCGGCGAAGTTCCCCGAGGACCACGTCCCGTCGGTGGATGGCTTCGCCTCGGTGAAGATGCACACGCACCTCTTCCGCTATTTCAACGGCCGTCCCGGCGCCGCCGCCCTCCGCGCCCGCCTCAACGCCGTCCGCACCCTCGCCGAAATCCGAGAGATCATCAAGGCCGGCAATTCCTGATGACAACTAGCCCTCCTTCGGGTAGAATGGCGGCATGAACGAACTCCACGCGCTCTTCCAGCACCTCCTCGCGCACCTCTGCTCCGGCGACGGTATCGTCCTTGCGCTGGTCGAGTCCGTGCGCGGGGGAGGGTCAACTTGATTGCCACAATTCGGGAGGCTTGATGTCTCCGACGGGGACAGTCTCCATTTGGGCTTCGTGCTGATTTGCGAATCCGTGGCGGACGATGGG
>CAMEZU010000072.1 GCA_945947925.1 uncultured Verrucomicrobiota bacterium | reverse complement strand
CTCGTCGTCAAGCGCAGCCGGCGCGCCGTGCTGAACGCCGTCGCAACGGAGGGCAAGGAGGTCCTCACGGAGGCGGGCCAGGGATTCTGGGACGACATGCAGCGCCGGTATCATTGGCAGGCCGAGGACGGCAACTGGAACGACGGCAACAGTCCGGACGGCACGCGAAATCACATCGGCAAGGTCCGCGAGCGCATGCGCGGCGGACGGTGGGAGCATTGGGATCCGAAGACGAGGTCGTGGGTCCCCGGCGAAATCACGCCCCGCAAGGGCTTCAACGGTTGAGGAGGAGTCATGTTCAAGGCAATCAAGAATATCTTGGGTTCGTACCGCAGGCGCCGGACGGTCGACCTGCACAACATCCAGGACGTCGACGACGCCACGGTCGAGGCCTACTTCGCGTCGACGCACGAGGGCTCGCGCCGACTTCCGCTCCTGGTGGCGCAATGGGAGTTCTCGAAACTCGAGCAGAAGCTCACCCGTCCCGGGGCGATCGACCAGCGCGAGCTGTTCGAGATTCGAGGCGGAATGAAGGCGCTGCGGGCGTTCGCCACGGACCTGCAGTACGGTATCGAGGAGTGGAAGAAACAACCGGAGCGCCGACATGATTCGCGATGACAGGCTGCAGCCGGCGACGCCGGCGCAGATCCAGGCGTTCGGCCGCAAGCGCGGACTGGACGACCGTGCGGCGGCGCAGTACCTCGAGTCGTTGCGCCAGCGCCAGCTCAAGCTCGAGAAGGAGAATGCACTCGTCTACGGCTACGAGCCCCCGATCTGGTATGTCGCGCTCGCGCTGTTGCGCAACGCCTACTGGTCCGACCAGGAGCGGGCGTACATCAAGCGCCGCCTCGGTCCCGAATGGACGGCGGAGGCGTTCGCCGACGCGATGCGGCGCCGCCTCGGATTCGCCTACGGCGTCACGAAGCTGCTGATCATGGGATCGAACCGTGCGGCGAAGACGGACTTCGCCGCGAAGCTGCTTGCGAAGGCAATCATGCAGCCAAACCGGTTGCTCTGCTGGGGCGCGCAGACGCTTCCGACGCAGAAGAAGAACCAGATGCCGCGTCTCTGGAAGTATCTGCATCCGGATCTTCGTGCGCGGAACATCGCGACGAAGAAGGCGAACGACGTCGTCGAGAACATCAACTACACGGAGAAGAACGGATTCGCCGGCTCGAGGATCGTGACGAAGTGGGGTAGCAAGCTCGACTTCACGACGTACGAACAGAAGACAGCCGCTCGAGAAGGCGTCGAGTACGACGTCGCGATCGCCGACGAGGAATATCCGCAGGGCGAGTACGACCTGCTGACGACGCGTATCACCTCGAGGGCCGGAGAGTTCATCGGAACGTTCACTCCGCTGCACGGCTACACGACGCCGATCGCGACGTTCCTCGACAGCGCGATCGTCACGCGCTGGCACCGGGCGTACCTGCGTCCGAAGAAGGCTCCGGAGATGCAGCCCTGGAGCGAGCTGAACCTGACGAAGGAGGAGTATGAGGAACTTACGGCGTGGCGTCGCGCGGGTATGCAGGGAGATTGCAACATCCCCGAATCCAGACCTGAAGACTGTTTTGAATGGCTATTCGACCAGGGAGATGGTCGCGATCCTGGCGAAGTGCCTGACCGACGCGCCTTTGATTACACGCCGAGAGTTTGTCGATGTCAGGGCGGGGAAGCAGCTGCTATTTGGTTTTATGCATCCGACAACCCCTACGGGAAACCGAGCGGGCTCCTGATCGAGAAGATGAAGAACCGGAATGCGGAGGCCGTCATCCTGTCCTCCGTGTACGGCATGGCCAAGTCGACCAAGGGCGTGCTCATCAAGACGTTCGGCGCGAAGAACATCGTCAAGCCTGCCGACATCCCGAAGCGCCTCGTGCGCTGCATGGTGACGGATCCGGCTCCGGAGCGCAATTGGGTCTTCGGCTGGTTCGGGAAGGATCCCGTCACAGGCATCGGATACATGCTGCGCGAATGGCCGGGGCGCTACGACATCCCCGGCGTCGGCATCCCGGGAGAATGGGCGAAGCCGAGCGATCGCAAACACGGACTGAACGACGGTGCGCGCGGCGAGGGCCAGGACTCGTTCGGTTTCGGATACAACCGCTACAAGTTCGAGATCGCCCGCCTCGAGAGATGGAAGGACTACCTGGACTGGAGGGCGAAGTCGGGAACCGACAACCCTCCGGACCGGGACGAGATCGATTCGTGGTCGGACCGCAACGGCGCCTGCGAACGGCAGCTGTTCCGCCTCGTCGACTCGCGGGCCGCGGCGCAGTCCAAGATCTCCAAGGATGCCAACCAGACGCTGCTGCGCGACCTCGAGGGCCTGATGGACGGATGGGAAATCGCCGACGGACAGAAGACCGCGATCGGATACCAGAAGCTGATCGACCTGTTCGACAGCGGCATGCTGATGATCTCCGAGGAATGCCAGAACACCATCGCCTGCCTCCGGCTCCTCACGGGAAGCGACGGGCAGAAGGGTGCGGCCAAGGATCTCGTCGATATCCTCCGGTACTTCTCAATGAGCGCCATCTGGTCGTACGGGGACGATCATGCGACCGAGTCCGAGCAGGTGTCCGTCGCGGCACCGACAACGCCGCAGAGAAGGGGCGCTCGCGGCTCTGTCGGCCGAAAAAAGATGTACGTCAAGTACTGAAGTGTTCACGTTATCAGCAAAACGACGCCAGAAGGACGTTATTTCGCCCGGCGTCGTCCTGTTTGTGCGATAATCGTCCTGTCGAGCGGAGGTGTTCGCAGAAACCTCCGGACCTCGTAAAATGCAGTCTGCGTAAGCAAAAAACGGCGCGTACGGCCAGAATGTGCGTGATGGAAGGATGAAGCATGAGCAACCTCGAAGAATTCGATGACGACGCTGACGAACTCGATCTCGAGACCGCGGACCGTGACGACGATGACGACACCGGCGACGATGACGGCATCGAAGGCGAAGGCGACGACGACGATGACGACGCCACCGGCGACGATGACGACGATGACGACGCCACCGGCGACGATGACGACGACGATGACGAAGGCGACGACGACGATGACGAAGGGGGCTCCGGGAAGAGTGGTGCGCAGAAGCGCATCCAGCAGCTCGTCAAGCGTTCGAAGGACGCCGAGGCGAAGCTGAAGGCTGTCCAGCGTGAACTGGAAAATGCCAAGCGGCTGTCCGGCGACGACGGGGAGGCGATCCTCTCTGCGGCGAAGGCGACCGGCATTCTCCCCGGACTCATGACAAGCGACGAGGCGAAGGCGTTTCAGGCGCTTGAGCAACTCCCTCAGCTGATCGAGGGTTACCAGGACTGGCTCGATGAGCACAGCGACGGCGACTCGATGGGATCGGGCGATGACGAGATGAGCTACGGACAGGTCCGCAAGCACGTCCGCAAGCTGAAGGCCAGGCTGGAAAGTCTGAAAGAGGACTACGGCGACCGTCGCAAGAAGGCGATGTCGAAAGTGCGCAAGATCATGCAGCTCGGCCTCGAAGCCTACCGCAAGGGCAAGGGTTCGAAGCCGGCAGGCAAGGTCGGCGACGACGGCAAGACCTCGAAGCGGAAGAAGAAGGTCCCGCCGAAGAGGCCGAAGGGCGTGAAGCCTTCCGGCAAGGCGGGGAAGAAAAAAGACTGGGGCTCTATCGGCAGCACGAACGACTTCGTGAATGCCATTATGGCCCAAAATGAGGATGAATAACTATGGCTTACTTTACTGTATCGCGCGAGCTGGTCGACCCTGACTATCACGATGGCGTCATCGCCTCGCGCCGTGAGGATCTGCAGTTCCAGACGATCGTCGGCCGAATCAAGGGCCAGCCCGTCGACTGGGAGCAGAAGGTTCAGGTCGCGGCGTTCCCGAAGGCGCGCAACGCGGCCGTCCCTGAAGGTCTCGATTTCGACCGTGGGACCGTCAAGGAGTACACGGACTTCGTGCTGTCGCACGTCATGCAGATCTTCCGCTCGGAAGGTTACCGCGTGACGCGGCACCGCGAGAAGCTGAAAGGTCACAATGATCGTGCGACGGCTGCGCAGAAGCAGGCGATCGACGCTCAGAACCTGGGCCTTTCGATCGAGGTCTGCTCGCTCTCCGACCAGGAGGCGGCGGAATATGGCAAGACGAAGATGCCGCTCATGCGCGGCGCGTTCAGCTGGCTCAAGCCCCGTGGAAACGCGGTGACGCCGGAGGCCGTGCATGCGGTCTATCCGATTCCGCTTGAAATTCTTCCGACCGCCGGCTTCCAGGGCAACGTCACCACGGGCCTGACGGAAGAGGAGTTCTTCAAGCAGGCGCGCATCGCCAAGAAGCAGCGCGGCACCGGCAACCTCACGCTCGTCGGCCTCGGCGGCATCGACCTCAAGGCCCACATGAGCAACTGGCTGGCTGCTGCGTCGAACATCAACACCGGCAAGCTGAATCGGACCCAGGACGCGGACAAGAAGATCCTGCAGCTCATCTGCGACGACTTCGTCCGTGACGGCATCCGAATCCACATGCTGAACGACGACCACGTTGCGAACGACATCACCGGAATCCCCGCCGGCGCGTCCTGCAACGCCTACAGCGAGCAGACGGCCTACCAGGTCGGCGATTACTGCCGCCGTGAAGAGACCGACGAGCGCAACGTTCCGGTGTCCGTCTACTATCGCTGCAAGATGCAGACGACGGCCGGCGCGTTTGACGCGTCGAAGTGGGAGAAGCTCAATCCGACGTGGGGCGCCAACGCGCGGTCCTACCTCTCGGGCATCTTCATCGATCCGACGATGTGGGGCTTCCAGACGCTCTTCCCGATGGAGAAGTTCGACATCGTGGACGAAGGTGGCGGTCCGGGCGGCTGGCACGAGGCGACGATGCGCCTGACGTGTCTCAACCCGATGGGCCAGTTCCGCGTGATGGACACGGCTGCGGCCCTCTAAGGGTTAGCCACAACGAGACCCCTCCCTCCGAAAACGGGGGAGGGGTCTCGAATGCAAGGAGACCGACCGAAGATGAGGAGAATCGGAACAGAGCTTCCCCTGGATCAGGAAGAGCGGGACATGCTGATCGCCGAGCTTGGCTATTGGACGACCAGGTCGGTCAAATTCTACGAGAACAGGACGAAGGCGGAGAACGCCTTCATGGCCATCTGGAAGGACCAGAACATCAGCGGCGTCAAGGAAGACAAGGGCGCCGACCTGGCCTATCCGTTCGACGGGGCGTCCGATCAGCGCGTCCGCTGGGGCGATCTCGCCTATCAGGAATTCCTGGCGCTGGTCATCATCGCCCTGGATGGCTGCAAGATCGAGGTGACCTGTCCCGGCACGGAGGAAGGCGCGAAGCGCGCCGCGGCGATCCAGAAGATCATTAAGTGGTGCCGCAAGCGCCTCGGCGCGAAATGGTATATGCAGGTCATGACGCTCATGCACTATACGCTTGTCGACACGCCTGCCGTGGCGGCCATGAGCGTCGAGTGGGCGGTCAAGAAGACGATGGGCGTCGTCACATTGGAATTTGATGACGTGCAGGACGAGTATGCGGCCTGGCGCGTCGCAAGGGATGGAAATGTCGCAGAGGAGGACGCGAAGGCGGAGTTCGCCGTCGGATGTTCCGGAATCGACGAGCGCTGCCTCGACCGTGTGCTTGAGTTCCTCGAGGAGGTGAAAGGCGTTCCGGAGGAGTACCTCGAGGATGTCGCGTCCGCCCTCGACGAAGAGCACGAATGCGAATGCGTGGCGGAGGCGTCCAGGTGGGAAGGTCCCGAGATCGTGGCGATGCGCTACGGCGACGACTTCGTATTCCCGGCCCTCGCCACCGACTTCGACTACGCGTCGCCGCTCTTCCGCCAGGAATGGTACACCGAGGCGCAGCTGCGTGAGATGGCCGCCGATGAAGACTGGGACCGTTCGTGGCTCGAGGAGACGCTCGAGCACAAGGGCGCGAGCTTATACGACAGACGCGACTACCACGACATGGGCGACGTCAAGGATCTGGTCAACGTCGTGTGGTGCTACACGATCGACGTCAATGCCGAAGGAACGACGACACGTTACGAGACGCTGCTCTCCCTGGCGAACGGGTCCGCATTCGGCAAGCGCGTGCTGCGCAGCCGTCGCGGCAAGTGGGACATGGTGTTCTTCCGGCGCGAGGCGCTCGGATCGAACCTCACGTCGAGCCGCGGGCTCGCGGAGCTGACGGCGCCTGATCAGGGTCTGGCGAAGGAGCTGCGCGACTATGCGAACGACAATGCGATCGTAAGCTGTCTGCCTGCTTATAAGTGCAAGGGCGCGCGCGTGCACAATGTCATGCTCGAACCCTGGGCTCCGATCGAGATGGGGCAGTCCGACGACATCTCCTACATGCAGCCTCCGCCTTATCCGGCTGCCGCAAAGGAGATGATCCAGGAGATGAAGGACGAGCTCTTCGCGTTCCTCGGCGTGTCGAACGGGAAGACGGACGTCACAAACCGAACGCAGTCGTTCGTGAGCATCATGCTCGCGCAGTTCCGGGACCTCTACACGAAGCTCGTCGAGTGCGCCCAGGACTACGCGTCCGACGAGGCGCTCATGTCGGTCACGTCGACCACGGATCTCACCGGCCTCCGGCACGAGGATCTTGATGGGGAGTTCCAGCTCTCGATCGAGTTCAACCCGAAGAACATGGACCACAAGGATCTCATCGATCGCGTCACGGCGCTCGGTCAGGTCATTGCTCCGCTCGACCTCCGCAACGAGATCGACAGAGGTGCGATCGTCCGCAACGCCACCGTACAGCTCTTTCCGGAGCTCGCCGACGCGAGCTTCAAGTCGTCCGACCAGATGGCGGCCGACGACGTCAAGGACGAGCAGAACAACTTCGTGCTCATCAAGTCCGGCGTCATGCCGGCCATGGACACCGAGGGCAAGTGGAACTACCAGGCCAGGCTTCAATGGCATCAGCAGCTGCAGCAGGAGAATCCCGATGCGATCGCTGAGATGTCCCCCAGGAGCCAGGAGATCTACACGCGCTGGATGCAGGCCCTCGAGATGCAGGCCCGTCAGCGCGGCGAGAATGCAGAGATCGGCCGCACCGGCGTGCGCGGCGTCTCTTCGATGTAAGGAGCAGCTATGGCGCGAGACGAGAGACGAGACCCCGGTGAGATGTATCCAGGCGGAAAGACGTACGGCAAGCCCGGCGAAGCGCCGGATCGCGCCGTCAGCTGGAAATCCGTCGTTGATAAGCCGACGACGTACCCTCCGGAGAAGCACAGACACGACACGTCCGAAGTCGATGGACTGAACGCCAGTCTCGAGCAATGCGTCCGGAAGGTCGAGGGGAAGGGACTCTCGACCTGCGACTACACGCAGGCGGAGAAGGCAAAGCTTTCGATGGTTGAGGATGGCGCGAACAAGACGATCATCGACGCCAGTCTCTCAACCTCTTCGGCCGCTGCTGACGCTAAGGCAGTCGGAGAAAAGATCGCAGACTGCATGACGAAAGTCACGACGCTCAAAATCAATGACGAGTGGAGATTTTCTGTTGGGCCCGATCTCTCCGGAAAGATGGCGATCCGACTCGAACATCTCGACTTCCCTTCACAAGCGATCTGGGGAATATATACAGCGATGACCATCCCGACCGGTTTGGGAACTCTCGCGAAGTTTGCCGACGTCCCGAAAATCTCCACAACCTTCACGTCTGCTGACGCTGGCAAGGCGGCTGACGCGAAGGCAGTCGGCGAGGCGCTGAGTGGGAAGGTCGATAATGTAAGAGGAATAATTGAAGAACAATTGTCAGTAGGCAAAGAGGTCGACCAAACAGTCATAGTTGGTGGCGCAATCAACCACGCATTCTACGATGGTGTCGGTGTTATGTTAGAGGTTATAATACTTCCGAAGAAGAGCGGAACGTTCGCCCTAACCTCCGACGTCTCAGACGCGGTGAAACTCACGCCCGTGTTGGACGCTGATGGACGCGTAACTGGCTACAAGCTCGGCGACAAGGCTTCACCCGTGTTGTTGACGGACGACGCAAAGGCCGCTCTGTTCGCCGGAGCGGCTTTTAGGGAGGCCGTAGTAGACGAGATCAAGTCGCGCCCATACC
>CAMEZU010000071.1 GCA_945947925.1 uncultured Verrucomicrobiota bacterium | reverse complement strand
ATCAGGATCGGAATCAGGACCGCATAGTGGTACTTGATCCAGGCGGGGAGGTTCCAGCCCGTGCCCGCGGAGACCGAGGCGCGGTAGTTCTCCCACCCCCAGCCCCAGCGTCCGTTCACCACGAAGAAGCCCTGGGTGAGCGCGCCGAGCGGAAGCCACAGCTGGCTCACCGCGAAATCCTCCCACTTGAGGACGCCGTCCCAGAGGACGCACGGGAGCGAGAGGAGCGCGACGCCGCAGCCCGTGAGGAGCGTCGCCTTCAGGCGCTTCATCCCGAGCGAGTCCATGAGTCCCGCGATGAGGCACTCGAAGACCGCAATCACCGTCGTCAGCGCCGCGCACGCGAGGAAGAGGAAGAAGAGGAAGCCCCAGAAGCGTCCGCCCGCCATCTGCGCGAAGACCTGCGGCAGCGCGACGAAGATGAGCCCCGGGCCGGACGTGTAGGCGACGCCGTAGGTCGCGCACGCCGGGAAGATGATGAAGCCCGCGAGGAGCGCGACCACCGTGTCGATCGCGATGATCCACGCCGCCTCGGAGACGAGCGAGCGGTCCTCGTTCACGTAGCTCCCGCAGATCGTCATCGAGCCGATGCCGAGCGAGAGCGTGAAGAACGCCTGGCCCATCGCGTCGAAGATGACCTCGCCCGGATGCGCAAGGAACTGCGACCAGTCCGGCTTCAGGTAGAAGCGGAGCCCCTCGGCCGCGCCCGGCAGTGTGAGCGAGCGCACGGCGAGGATCCCGAGAAGCGCGAGCAGCGTCAGCATCATCACCTTCGTGACGCGCTCGACGCCCTTCACGACGCCGAGGAGGCAGACGAGCGTCGCCGCCAGGACCGCAAGCCCCATGAACGAACCGCAGACGGCGGGATTCGCGAGAAGGCCCACGAAGGCCGCGCCGGGATCGTCCGCCGACCGCCCGAGCGCGAAGTCGCCCGTGTACTTGAGAAGCCAGCCCGCGACGTCCGTGTAGTAGATCATGAGGACGAAGCAGCCGCTCGCGAGGATCGCGCCCCAGCGGGACCAGAAGCCGCGCGTCCGCGCCGGCGCGAGGGCCGGGAGCGCCGCGGCGAGGGACCGCTGCGCGCCGCGTCCGATGCCGAGCTCGACCGCAAGAAGCGGGAACCCGAGGAGCGCGAGGAACGCGAGGTAGATGATGACGAACGCGGCGCCGCCGTTCTTGCCGACGATGTAGGGGAAGCGCCAGACGTTCCCGAGGCCGACGGCGGAGCCCGCCGCCAGCATCAGGAAGCCGAGCCGGCTCTTGAGCTGCTCGCGCATCGCCTCAGGCCGTGATACCGTTCTGCGCCGCGATGAGGTCCGCCGCACCGTACATCTTGCGGAGCTTCGGCTTCTCGATCTTGCCCGTCGGATTGCGCGGGACCTCGGCGAAGATGAGCTTGCGCGGACGCTTGTAGCGCGGAAGGTCGAGGCAGAAGTCGTTGACCTGGTCCTCCGTCAGCGTCATCCCCTCCTTAACCGAGATGATCGCCGCAGCGATCTCGCCGAGGCGCGGATCGGGGAGACCGATCACCGCGACGTCCTTGATCGCCGGGTTCGCGCGGAGGAAGTCCTCGATCTGCACGGGATACAGGTTCTCGCCGCCGGAGATGATGACGTCCTTGGCGCGGTCCACGAGGTAGATGAACCCGTCGCGGAGCTCGGCCATGTCGCCCGTGAGGAGCCAGCCGTCCGGCTTCAGGATCTCGTCCGTCGCCGCCTTGTTGTGGTAGTACTCCTTCATTACGCCCGGACCCCGGATCGCGAGCTCGCCGACTTCGCCCGGCGCGACCTCGTTGAAGTCGGGGTCGACGATCTTCGCCTCCCAGCCGAAGCCGGGGACGCCGATTGCGCCCACGTGGCCGATGTGCTCGACGCCGAGGTGCACCGCACCGGGACCGGTCGACTCGGAGAGACCGTAGTTCGTGTCGTAGTCGTGGTGCGGGAAGACTTCCTTCCAGCGCCTGATCAGCGCCGGCGGCACCGGCTGCGCGCCGATGTGCATGAGGCGCCATTGCGCGAGGCGGTACTCGTCGAGCTTCACCTCGCCGCGGTCGATCGCGTCGAGGATGTCCTGCGCCCAGGGGACGAGCAGCCAGACGATCGTGCACTTCTCCTCGCTCACGCAACGGATGATCCACTCGGGCTTCACGCCCTTGAGGAGGACGGCCTTGCCGCCGACGAGGAAGCTGCCGAACCAGTGCATCTTCGCGCCCGTGTGGTAAAGCGGCGGGATGCAGAGGAAGGTGTCGTCCTTCGTCTGGCCGTGGTGCGCCTGCTCGACGCGGCAGCTGTGCAGGAGCGCCTTGTGCTGGAGGACGATCGCCTTCGGAAAGCCGGTCGTGCCGGACGAGAAGTAGATCGCCGCATCGTCCTCGGGCTTGTGATGGAACGCGGGCGCGCTCGAGGAGGCGTACTTCACGAGCTTGAAGTAGCTCTCGGAGAAGGACGGACAGTCGTCGCCGACGTAGAGACGCGTCTTCACGCGCGGCAGGCGGTCCGCGATCTGTTCTATGCGGCCCCTGAACTCGGGACCGAAGACGAGGACGTCCGAGTCGGAGAGCTCGAGGCAGTACTTGATCTCGTCCGCCGTGTAGCGGAAGTTGAGCGGCACCGCGAGGCAGCCGGCCTTGAGCGCGCCGAAGTAGATCGGCAGCCACTCCAGGCAGTTCATCAGCAGGATCGCGACCTTGTCACCCTTCGTGTAGCCGCGGCTCAGGAGGAAGTTCGCGAAGCGGTTGGCCTTCTCCTCGAACTGCGCCCAGGTGATCTCGCTGCGGAACTTCTCGACGGGCGAGCTCTCGATGAGGGCGTATTCGCGCCAGGTCGTCTTGCGCGACTCGAGCTCCTGCGGATTGATTTCGACGAGCGCCGTGTCGTTCGGCCACGCGCGCGCATTGCGGTCCAGGATCTCGGTGATGTTCTCGAATTCGGTCGGCATGGCCTTACTTCTTCGCTCCCTTCGCCTTCTGTTCGGCGGCAAATTCCTTCGCCTTGACCGTGAGGTCGGCGATCTCGTCCTTGTACTCGGCGCCCTCGGCCGGGAAGCTCGCCATATAGGCCTTGATCATCTTCAGGGCCTCGGGCGGATTGGTCGTCTTGAGGCGGGCGATGTCCGTCTTGTAGTCCGTCTTCGCCTCCTCGATCGCCTTCAGCATCGCCTCGGCCTCCTCGGCCGCCGCCTTCTGCACCGCGGTCGCCGACTTGGCGGACGCCTTCTTGATGTCGCCCTGCAGCTTCTTCACCACGCTCGCCGCCGGCTTGCCGAGGATGAGGCGCTTCTCCAGCGACTTGTAGGGACTCTTCCGCGAGAGGATCACACCCGGGATGAGCGTCGGCGGCGCCCCGATCTCGCCGAGCGCGTTGACGACGGCCTCGGTCGCCTCGCGGTCGCTGTGGCCCGAATAGACGACCTTGCCGCGGTGGTTGACGACATAGAGGAACGGGATGCCGCGGAAGGAGGGCTCCCCCTCGGCGATGCCCGCGCCGTCGTACTGCGGATAGGTGAGCTTGTTCGCCTTCACGAGCGCGGCCACCTTCTCGGGCTGGCGCCCCTGGCGGTGCGAGCCGAGCAGGACGAACGGCTTGGACCTGAAGCTCTTCCAGATCTCCTCCATGCGCGGAAGGAGCGCGCGGCAGGGCGGACAGCCGACGCCCCAGCAGTCGACGAGGACGACCTTGCCCGCAAGGTCCGCCTCGGTGACCTTCGGTCCCGCATAGTAGTTTCCTTCGCCGAGTCCCTTCCAGCCGACGGCCTGCGCCGCCAGCGCCAGACCTGCCGAAAACACCACCGCCATGAGTTTCTTCATCTTTCCCCTTTCGTTATTTCTGAAGCGTTGCCGCCGCGAAAACCAGGTCCGCAAGGGCGTTCTTCGCCTCCTGGACCACGGCCGGATTCGAACTCTCCTTGAGCGACTCGTACTTGGAGACCAGCTTTTCGATGCCGGCCTTGGTGACCTTCTGTCCGCCCTTCGAATCCGGATCGCGATCCTTCACCAAGCGCGCGCTCTCCACCAGTTTCGCCAGGCGCTTGATCTCGTTGTCGCCCTTCGCCTTCTCGTAGAACGCCGACCAGCGCCCGAGGTCGTCGGGACAGCTCCGGCGGACCTCCTCGAGACAGTCCTTCTGCGCCTGCAGGCTCCGCATCCGCAGCACCGCCTGACCGGGCAGGTTCACGGTCTCGTAGTCGAGCAACCGCTTCCACTGCTTGGCCGCCGAGGGATTCGTGGTAGAGAAGATCGCGTTGCCGACGACACCGCTCACCGTCCGCACGTCCGAGCCGCCGTAGAGTCGAAGCGTCCCCGTCGAGTCGATGACGAACGTCTTGGCCGTCGCGCCGTCCGACACGCCCTTCAGCTCGGCCTCGGCGTAGACCGGATAGGTGACGCCCAGACGGTCCAGGATCGCCGCCATCCGTTTCGGGCTTCCCGATCCGCGATGGCTGCCGACGACGACGAACGGCTTCGTCTTGTAGCAGGCCCACAGTTGCTGCAGTTCTCGGATGGCCGGAAAATTGGCCTTGTCCCCGTAGTCGCGGCAGTCCAGCACGACGACCTTGCCGCGCAGGTAGCCGGCGGACACCATGCGGCCCCCGAGCCGCTTCTCGGGCGTGAGGTTGCTCCAGTCGTAGGCGCCGGACACGGCGGCCCACACGACGAACAGAAAGGCGATGATCGATCTTCTCATCATTTGTCCGTTTATTTTACCATAAATTTTGTGATATAATCCAGAAACGATGAAGCGATTACTGCCAGTTCTTCTGCTTGTCCTCGGCTTCCGGACGGAGGTCCGCGCCGCGCTGATCCCGGCGCACGAATGGAAGATGATCCGCGAAGTGGCCGTCAACTACGACCTCGACGAGGAGCGCACCTGGCTGCTCGCGGCCATCCGCCGCCATGAGAACGGACGCCCCGGACTCGAGTTCGGCGTCGGCGGACCCATGAACTCGGGCCACCGCGCCCACCGCTACCAGGACGGCGTGAAGTCATTCTACGTCCAGGCCATGTGGGCCGCCGGCACCGTGAAGAAGCACTACACCGGCGACCTCGTCGCCTTCGGAAAGCGCTACAATCCCCCCTACCCGAAGAAATGGTCCGACGGCGTCGCCTCCCTCATCCGCCGCCTCAAGGCCGAGAACGGCAACAAGCTCCCGGGCGTCCGGCCCGCCAAGCGCAAGATCGCCTTCCCGTAAGGGAGCCAGCACTACTTGCGGCGGAGCGTGATCAGCGTCATCGACGCATCGTTGCAGAGGCGGATCGGGAAGCCGGCCCAGAGGCCGACGCCGTTCGAGACGTGAAGGACGTCGTGCCAGCTGCGGACCCCTTCGTACGTCCCGCGGCAATAGCCCCTGTTGAAGGCGCCGACGACCGGGACCATCGGCGGGAAGATTCCCCCGTGGGTGTGGCCCGACAGCTGGAGATCCCAGGCGGACTTGGGCATCCTGCCGGACAGCTCGCCGTAGTCGACGAACGGACGGTGCTGCAGGAGAATGCGGAACGCGCCCTCCGGCGCTCCCGCGAACGCACGGTCCGGATCGGGCGCAGCGAGACCGACCTTCAGGCAGCCCGGATCGCTCACGCCCGCAACGACGAGTCCGGGTCGCGGCGCGACCCACTCGTTGTCCAGGAAGCGGACAGTCTCCATCGACCAGTACCGGGCCAGCCAGCTCGACGCGTCAAAGTAGTATTCGTGGTTGCCCGTCACCGCCAGCACGCCGTCCTTCGCCTTCAGGTCTCGGATCGGCTCAATGTTCCGGAACTGCCGCGCCGACTGTCCGTCGGCAAAGTCACCCGTCAGGCAGACGAGGTCCGGCGCACATTCGTTCGCCCGCCGCACGATGGCCTCCGTCCGCGCCCGACGCGACGCAGGACTCGCGTGAATGTCGGAAATCTGCAGGATGCGGTAGCCGTCCAGCTCCGCCGGCAGGTTCTCGAAGACCAGCGTCTCCTCGACGACTTCCGGCGCCTTCCGTCCGTTCCAGATCCCGCGCACGGCCAGTCCCCAGGCGAGAAGCGGCAGGAGGACGAGCCACAGCCACCGGGGACAGTCCCTCCCCGCGAACCGCCGCACGGCCCACCGCACCAGCAGCGCCGGCGGCAGCAGGAACAGCGCCAGAAAAAGTCCCGCATGCGCCGTGTTCCAGACGAGGATCAGCGCCTCCGGCAGCTCGGGTACGAACGGATCGCCGCCGAACGCGGCGAAGCAGGTGAACTTCGACGCGCACAGGAGAAGCCCCATCAGGGCCGCCGCCCGCGCCCGCACGCCCAGGCGCACGGTCCAGAGCAACATCCCGGCGACGCCGCCGCAGACGAGATACGACACAAGCGGCCAGACGATTGTGAAGCTCATCTCATTTCCTCCACCGGTGCGAGGCCTCGCCCTTCGCGCGGATCTCGTCCGTCTCGCCGACCATGCCGATCTCGCGGATGCCGGGCGTGTCGATGATCATCGCGCCTGACGGCAGCATCACGAGCTCGCGCGAGGTCGTCGTATGGCGGCCCTTGCCGCTCCACTCCTGGATCTCCTGCGTCGCGGCCCATTCCTCGCCCGCGAGCGTGTTGAGGAGGGTCGACTTGCCGACGCCCGAGGATCCGACGAAGGCGAGCGTCTTCCCCGGCTGCGCGTACGCGAGGACGTCCTCCATCCCCTCGCCCGTCACGGACGAGATCTTGAGGAGCTTCGCGCGGCCGGCGATCGTCTCGACGAGCGCGTCGACGAACGCCTCGTCCCCGTCCTGCCAGAGGTCCATCTTCGTCAGCACGACGACCGCCTCGCCGCCCTCCATGTCCTCCGCGAGCGTGAGATACCGCTCGATGCGCGCGGTGGAAAAGTTCTCGTTCAGGGACATCATGACGAAGAGCGTGTCGAAGTTGACCGCGAGCGTCTGCGACTTGCGCTTCGCCGTCGGGTCCTTCCGCTCGAAATGCGAGAAGCGCGGCAGCAGCTCCGTGATCATCGACTCGCCCTGCGCGTTGTAGCGGAAGCGGACGAAGTCGCCGGTGATCGGCTGGGGCGGACGCACGAGCTGCTCCTCCGATCCCTTCATTCCGCGCATGTTCACGGGCGCGACGGTCTTCATCCGCGTGAAGGCGCTCTTCTTTCGGCGCGCGAGGATCTCGCCGCCCGTCTCGTTGCAGACGAGATGGAAGTAGTCGCCGTGGGCGCTCACGATTCGTCCGATGCCGGGCTCCACATCGCCCCGCCAGCCGAATTGTTCGATGCGCGTCATCGGAGGTCGTACTTGAGCCGGGAGAGGTCGTCGCCCGCCAGCGGTTCGAGGTCGAAGGAGAACTGGCGCTGCCAGTCGTGATGGACAGAGACGATCTCAAGCGCGTTCCAGCCTTCCTTCAGGTGAAGCGTCTTCTCCACGCGGTTGCGCTCGCGGCGGTTGAGCGTATCCTTCCAGACTTCCGCGCCGTCCAGGGACACCGTGAGGTCGAGCGTCTCCGAAAAGCCCTGGCGAGAGAGGACCGCCTTCACGTCGCGCGCCTTCTCGCTCCAGACGCGCCGCGCCGCCGTGAAGCGTCCCGTCTTCCAGCCGAAGGAGACCTGGTACGGATCGAGCGAGCCGGGGGCGGCGCCGCCCGTGTAGTCGGCCGTCGCGGTGTAGAACGTCCACGGACCGTCGTCCTCGCGCACGCGCCACGGGGCGGGGATGTCTGCGGAGAACATCCGCGTCGCGCCCTCTCTCGGCAGGCGGGCCTCGACGACAATCCGCGTCTTCAGCGCCTCGGGCTTGCCGCGGAGGAGGATCTTCCCCTCGTTGCCCACCGTCTGCGGCAGGTCGGCGGACCACCCTGCGGGCAGGCGCAGCTTCAGCTCGGCGAGGCCGAGGGCGTCTGTGATGCACTTGTAGCCGAGCTCGTAGAGGTATTCCGCGTCGGAGGGACGCGAGACGCCGAGCGGCTTCACGACGAGGTTGAGTCCGTTCAGCGCCACGAGGTCCGCGACATCGCCGTCGATCTCGTCCTGGAGTCTGTCCGCCTCGTCATGGAGTCCCGTGTCCTCGCAGAAGCACTGCGCGAGGCACTTGTGGCCGAGGGCGTTCGGATGGACGAAGTCGGGGACGAGGCGGTAGTCCTTCACGGACCGCGCCAGCA
>CAMEZU010000070.1 GCA_945947925.1 uncultured Verrucomicrobiota bacterium | reverse complement strand
CGAGGACCGTCCGCAGATGGTGAGCGGACACCGTCACACGTCGCACCTCATCGGCGTCTTCCCGGGCACGATGCTCTGGAACCAGCCGAATACGAAGGACCTCATTCCCGCTGCGGAGAAGTCCCTTGACCTGCGCGGCTGCGGCGGCGACAACCGGCGCAGCTGGACGTGGCCCTGGCGCACCGCGCTCTGGGCGCGCTTCCACAAGGCCGACCGCGCCTACGAGATGGTGCAGAGCTACATCCGCTGGAATTGCCTTGACAATCTCTTCGGCAACCATCCGCCGATGCAAATGGACGGCACCTACGGCATGACGGGCGGCATGAGCGAAATCCTCGTGCAGTCGCACGCGGGTCAGATCGAGCTTCTCCCGGCGCTTCCGCCGGCCTGGAAGACGGGGTCCGTGAAGGGCATCCGCGCCCGCGGCAATGTCACCGTGGACATGTCCTGGAAGGACGGCAAGGTCGAAAGCTTCGTCCTCACGACGTCGGAGAAGAAACCCAGGCCGGTCGCCGTCCTCGTCAACGGCGAGAAGCGGACCGTCACACCGAAGGTTGCGGGGAGGAAGTGAAGATGAAGCGGATTGCATTAGGCATGACCCTGACGGCATTCGCCTCCGTCGCCTTTGCGGCGGTTGAGCCGACGCCCGCCGTGCAGCATTTCCTCGATCAGGAGATTGTTGCGATCGTCCATTACGGACTCAACACCTATGCGGACAAGGAGTGGGGCTACGGCGATACGCCGCCGTCGATCTTCAATCCGACGAAGCTCGACGCGCGCCAGTGGGTCGAGGCCGCCAAGGCGGGCGGCGTCAAGCGCATCATCCTCGTCTGCAAGCACCACGACGGCTTCTGCCTTTGGCCGTCGAAGCTCAATCCCGACTACACGATCGCGAACACGCCGTGGAAGGGCGGCAAGGGCGACCTCGTCAAGGAGGTGCGCGCGGCGACGCATGCGGCGGGACTTGAGTTCGCGGCCTACCTGTCGCCGTGGGACCGCCATCACGCCGAGTACGCGCGACCCGCGTACGTCAACTATTTCCACGCGCAGTGGGCGGACCTCATGGACAATTACGGACCGATCACTGAAATCTGGCTGGACGGCGCGAACGGCGGCGACGGCTGGTATGGCGGCGCGAAGGAAAAGCGCAAGCTCCCGGGCGGCGCGGAGGTCTACTACAAGTCGGGGCTGCTCCTCGAGACACTCTTCAAGAAGAGCAAGAACGCGGTCGCATTCAGCGGGTACGTGACAGACCGCACGGTCAGCTGGCCGTTCAACGAGAAGGGCATCGTGGCCGAGGACTACAAGTTCTACCGCGAGCGGGACGGCAAGCAGTACTTCTGTCCCCCCGAGGCCGACACCCCCCTCCGCCGCACGTGGTTCTGGCACAAGAACGACCAGGCGAAGCCTCTTCAGACGCTCGTCGACCGCTACTTCGAGTCTGTCGGCCGTGGCGGCGTCCTCGACCTCGGCCTGGCGCCGAACAAGGACGGACTCCTTGACGCGGGCGACGTGCAGCGCCTGAAGGAGTTCGGCGCCTACGTGCGCGCCTACAAGGCGTCCGACGTGTCCAAGGGGGCGAAGTTCGCGAAGAGCGGGGACGGGATGACGGTCACGCTCACGCTCCCCGAGGCCCGCACCTTCAGCGCGGTCGAGATCCGCGAGAACTTGGCGAAGGGCGGCATGCGCATCGGCGCGTGGCGTCTCGAGGCGGACGGTACCGTCATCGCCCGCGGTCCCCAGGTCGGCAACTGCCGCATCGCGCGCTTCGCGCCGGTGACGGCGAAGTCCGTCGCCTTCGTCGCCGAAGCGTGCGAAGGCAAGCCCGCGCTCAGGGGCTTTACGCTGCGCGTCGTTCCGAATGTCGCGGACTTCGCGGGCAAGGAAATCGCCGCAGCCGCCCAGACGTCCCGCTATCCCCGGAAGGCGCTCCGGTTCTCGTCCGTCGGCAAAAACACCGTTGTCGCCGACTTCGGCAAGGCCGTTTCGGTCGAGGGCTTCGACTACGAGCCCCAGGCGGGCGGCTTCGTCGGGATGACGTCGGGCTACGTCGCGTCCGTCAGTGCGGACGGCAAAAGCTGGGAGAAGGTGTCCGAAGGCGAATTCGGCAACCTGCGCGCGAATCCCGTGATGCAGGCGATTCGCTTCAATCCGACATCCGCGCGCTACCTCAAGGTGCAGGCGACCAAGGCCATCGAAGGCCGGCCGAACCTCAAACCCGCCCAGCTCCACCCCGTCGCCAAGGCACCGTGATGGACTCGGAAGGACGATTTAACAACACAAAGAGGGGAAAGAAAACATGATGAAAACATTAAGAAACAGGATGCGATTCTTGGTCTCTGTAATGGCGACAATGGTGTTGATGTCCGTCTGGGCCGCAATGCCAACGCCGATGGCCCAGTGGACGACCCTGGCAGCGGGTGCAAAGGGCGGTGCCGAGGGCACGGAAGGTGCCAAGTTCACGATGACCGCCGGTACGGGGGGATCATTTGCACGTGGAGTCGGCAAGACTGCGAAATCGAGCACGACGGCCAACGAAGGCATCAAGATCTCCTGGGGTGAAAATGCCTACACGGGCCGGGCGCTTTCGATTCTGATCAAGTACTCGGGTTATGATTGCGCTTCTCTTGGCAATAACAGCTTCATCGCGACCACTTGGGGGTCGTACGAAGAAGTCGTGTATGCGAACGACAACGGCCTCAATGTCGGCCTTTCTGCGAATGTGACGTCGAATAATGGTGGTACGCAGAACCTGACCTCGCCGACGTATGCAATGCCCGCCGCCGGTTATGTGCTCGTCTCGATGAACCGTGACGATGGCGAGAACACCGGTACGCGTCTGTCGTTCGCCCCAGCGGCAAGTTATCCGACGTTTACCTCGGTTGCCTATCAGCAGGGTCATAAATATGCGGCGCAGAACTTCAGCGCCATTAAGATCGGCGGCACGGTTTCGGCGATCGGCACATTTCATCGCCCGGGTATGACGATTGAAGAGGTGCGCCTCTACAATCAGGTCGTGACGCCGGAGATGCTCACCAGCGCGCTTGAGGAACTTCCGTCTGTCCCCGTTCTGCTCGCGAATTTCAAGACCAATACCAGTGCGGATGCGGAAGGATGGTACAATTATACGCAGGAAGGCGGCGCGAGCATTGACAATGTTCCGTCGGCAACGACCTCCCCTCGTTTTAAACTCACGTGCAGCGGAGGCAACATCAAAGGATCGTTTGCCGTATGCTCCACGGATACGATTGCAGAGGGTGAGTATGTTGACATCAAGGGTGTGAAACATGCCTCGCTGGCTGAGGAAATCGCGACCTCACTGGGTCTGACGGGTTCGATTCCTGACGCGGTCATCAAGTCCGGCATGGCTCATGGCGCACGTGCCACGGGCACGGCGACAATCTCCGGTCTAACGACGGGCGAGAAGTATGTCGTCTACGTAGGCATCGCCGCTAAGAGCAGCAACGGCGCGGATAAGGCAAGCGGAATCAAGGTCGAGGAGTCCGGATTCACCTCGGTCGATTCGCTTGAGTATGTCGTGACGCGGGCAGGCACGAACACGACCGTTGCCAACAGGTACCAAGCGTTTGAGGCTGGGGACAACATCAATGCGGCGCCTGATGGAATTATGGTTGTTCGTATGAAGGGCGTTAAGCCGTCGGCGGACGGTACGATTGTCTACAAGCATAACATGGGTAATGGAGCGGACGGAGATGGCCTCGTTTCCATCAGTTTTGTCGCCGTCGCCCAGATGAGCACCGATAAGTTCACTGCGACAATTGGGGCCGATACCGACTTCTCCGCGATTCAGTGGGACGGCGGAGCGACGTGGCAGGACGGAGCTAAGGCTATTCTTACGGCGACTGCCGACTGCACGATTGCGATGGGTAACGCCTCACCAGGCTACATTGAGGTCAACGGCGAGGGCAAGACAGTCACGATCAAGTGCACGTCCGACAATCTTCCGACCGTCCGCGGCACGGCGACGATCAAGTATCTCTTCGATGCGACGGAAGCGCCGATTGAGCTTTCGGCGGCGACGCTGGCGTCGATTCGCCTTTCCGGCAGCACCTACACGTTCGAGGGCACGGCGGAAAACGGCGTGACGCTTAACTATGGCGTGTCCGTCGGTGCGGAAATGAAATCGCATCTCATCTTCGCGAGCGGCACGCACAGGATGAGCTACGGCAATGCAAACTCGCAGCTCTTTGCGACAGGTCACTCGAATGCCGATCCGACCATTCTCGTCAAAGCCGGTGCGGTTCTTGATTTCACGGCGAAGGACATCAGCGGCTGGTCGGGCGGCGCGAACGGGGGCGCGGTCATTCGCGTCAACAAGGGTGGTACACTGAACTTTATCCAGAGCGAATCCACGACGTTCTTCTATCGTCAGCGTCTCCTGCTTGAGCCGGGCTCGCTCATGACTTTTGCCTATGATCGTGACACGAGCGCGAATGAGGGGCGCTTCCGTTGGCATGGCGGTACCGATAAGAACACGGCTCAGATCTATGTGCCGGATTATACGGACGACAAGACGAACGATCCGGCGATCATTCGCCAGGAGGGTGACAGCGAGTTCCTGCTCGCATCGGATAATACGCGCGGCTTGGCAATCTTTGTTGGCGCGAACGCGAAGCTCCGCATGGAAACGCCTGTTCGCGTGAACCTGAGCAACAACAACGCGACGCTTGCGAAATACGGCGCGGGCGAACTCGAGCTCATGAAGGGTGGTACGCTTCACACGCTCAACGTCGCCGAAGGCAAGGTCACGCTCGATGAGTCCACGGATCAGGTGACGATCGCCAACGCCTGCACGGGAACGGGCACGCTCGTCTTTACGAAGAGCGAAGTCTCGCTCGGTCAGAGCTATCGTGAACCGAAGCTTGTCTTCGCGGAAAATGCGACGGTGAAGGTGACGGCGAAGGGTGAGGAGAAGGCGGATGGAGCAGTCGTTCTCAACACTGCGATGACGACGATTGAAGGACTGACGTTTGTTGTCGACGAGAATGAAGTGGATGCTGATGACATCGTGCTTGATTCCACAGCGGGAACGATTACGCTCAAGCTGGCTACGCAGACAGTAAAGACGACGTCGAATGTCTCTGGATGGAATTCTTCATGGACGGGTGTGGCTTCGGTGAAGAATGACGATCCGGAGAACGCCATAACTCTGACGATTGACGCGGCGTTTCCGACGGATGTTACGACGGTTAACGTCTTCGGTAACGTCAATATCGTTTATGCAGATGGTGCTTCGTCGGATTCGACGGTTACGATTGTTCCTCAGTCCGATTCGGTGGTTTCCGTGAGCGGCATCATCGCCAATCCGATCACCGTACAGACGGGAGTTACGCTGACAACGACGGGTGCTACGACATCCGCCGGTAAGATTGCGAACTCGGGTACGGTTGAGGTTACAGACGGCACGCTGACCTTGTCGGCAGGTTCGCTCGGTGGCACAATCACGATCCGCAAGGGTGCAACGATCAAGTTCACGGAGGATAATGCGATTGCCAACACCGTTGTTCTGAACGTTTACGGTACGCTCGACCTCACGGAGGCGACGTGGTACGACTCGAACTCGGATGGCCGCAATGTTCTTAACCTCTACGCGGGTTCGAAGATCATCGGTGGTAACTGCGGCATGGTGATGACAGGCGGGTTTTCCAATACGATCAACATCAAGCAGTACGCCGAGGCCGATGTCAATTACGTGCTCTTCGATGTGAAGTATCACACGAGCTCGTATGGTGCAGCCTATTCCACGACTTTCGCAATCGAGAACGACAACTCGAAGCCGAAGGTCGGACTGAAGATCACGAAGCCGTTCCAGCGTAACGGTACGGTCATTGTTTCGGGTACGCACATCCAGGGCCTTGAGCTTGATTGCGCGAAGGCGGTGAAGCTCGCCAACAACAACCGCTGCCTCCATGGCGAGGTGACGATCAAGTCGGGTACGACGCTCGTCCTCCAGGGCGGCGACATGATTCCGTATTCGACGTCGAACGACTTCGCCCTCAACCTCTACGGCACGCTGGATTGCGGGTCGTTCCGCCAGACGCTCTCGGCTGAGGGCGGCAACAACGTCATCAATCTCTTCGATGGCGCGCGCATCACCGGTACGGGTTCGGCGAACGGCGGCTATACGTCGATTCTCGACATCTTCCAGAATCAGGTGTTCACGGTGAGCGGCACGGCGACGATTGATGGTCCCGTTGGCCTTCGCAACGCGACGAAGCTTCAGGTTGCGCCGGCTGAAGGTGCGACGACGGCGAAGCTTGTTTTGACGCAGGACCTCCTTGGCAACGCCAACGCCAAGATCGACCTCCGGCCGGGTGCGCAGGTTCAGCTGTCGTCGACGGTTGATGCGGCGAAGGTCGTCACCACGGCGCGTGGTTGGATGATTGCGTCGAAGGATGCCGAGACAGAAGGTCAGACGGTCTACCGCACGGTGCCGAAGTTCTTCACGATCTCGATTCGCTAAAAGTACCCGGCGTGACCTCACGCCGGGCGCTGCCCAAGGCTGGAATCGCCCGGTCTTCAGTTCGACCATGCCTCTGTTGTGCGGGGAGCATGGTCGAATGACTGCCGATGCGCTTTGCACATGTCAAATGTTGGAGGTCATCATGAAAAAACTTATCTTTGCCGTATCCTGTCTCGCAACATTCTCGCTCCTTGCCCTAGAAAAGCCGGCGACCGTGCCTGAAGTGACACGGTGGGAGTCGGGAAATGGCGTGCTGAAGCTTCCGGCGGACGTCAAGCGTATCGTAGAGACGAAGCTCGACAAGGCGGCTAAGGACCTCGGCACCGAGGGCTACACGATTGACATCGGACCGCGCAAGATCCGCATCACGGCGGCCACCCAAACGGGACTCTTCTACGCTGCGCAGACCCTGAAGCAGATGGTGAAGACCTCGGGCGGGAATCTGCCGCAGGGCAAGATTACTGACGTCCCTAAGTATCGGGTGCGCGGCTTTGTGTTCGATGTCGGACGGCTTCCCGTGCCGATCGAGTTCCTTTACGAGGTCGTTGACATCATGGCCTCCTACAAGATGAACGACCTCCAGCTGCACCTCAACGACAACTACATCTGGCATGAGGACTATGTGAAGCAGGGCAAGGATCCGTTCAAGGAAAGCTATGCGGCCTTCCGCCTCGAGTCGAAGCTGAAGGGCCTTACGGCAAAGGACATCAGCTACACGAAGAAGGATTTTATGGAACTCGTCGCGTATGCAAAGAAGAAGGGCGTCAACATCGTTCCCGAATTCGACATGCCCGGCCATGCCCTCGCCCTGACGCGCGTGAGGCCCGACCTCATCTATCAGGGACCGATGCCGCACCATCCCGAGCGCCGTTGCGAGATGATGGACGCCGCCAATCCAGAGACGCTCAAGTTCGCGGGCGAGCTCTTCGACGAGTATCTTCTTGCCGAGAAGGGCAAGAAGCGAGCCGTCTTCGCGGACTGCCCCGTGGTCCACATCGGATCGGACGAGTTCTTCGGGAGCGCCGAGTCATATCGTCGTTTCGTGGACGGACTCCTCGGACACGTCCAGTCCCGCAAGTACACGCCGCGCGTCTGGGGCTCCTTGCGCCGCAAGCCCGGCAAGACGCCGGTGCGCTCCGAGGGCGTGCAGATGAATATCTGGAGCATGGACTGGGGCCGTGCAAAAGAATCGATCGATCTCGGCTATGACATCATCAACACCTTCGACCGTCAGCTCTATCTCGTCCCGACCGCGAACTACTACCGCATGGACCGCAACCTCAAGGGACTGTGGGAGAACTGGCAGCCGAACGTGATCGGTCCCGATACAATCGATCCCGAGAACCCCCATTTCCTCGGCGCGTCCTGGGCGTGCTGGAACGACATGATCGGACCGAAGCACAACGGCTATACCTACAAAGACCTCAAAGAAACGATCGAGAACGTCTGCGGAGTCCTCTCCGAAAAGATGTGGCGCGGCGAGAAGCCACCGCGTTCCTTCGAAGCGCACCAGGAAGTTCTCAAATCACTCAGAAAATAGGGTAATCCGCGCGAGGCGGTCTCAATGCGAGGTGTTCGAGCCAGCCTCACCGCCTGCCGCGATCCCACAGCGGCAGATGCGGCCGAAACGGATACGTC
>CAMEZU010000069.1 GCA_945947925.1 uncultured Verrucomicrobiota bacterium | reverse complement strand
GGTTCGATGAGGGGGCGGGCGTTCCCCACGGGGCGTCCCGCTCTACTCTACACCCTTCTCGGTCCCACTACCATTAGGGACTCTTCTCGGTCCAGGTCCCAACGGGTCTCAGTCGCATCGGGAGAATCCCTCACAGGTGACTTGGAGCGGATAGAGTTTCATGCGTTCGTTCTTCGAGTTGGGCTGGTGGAGGGAGAGCATCATCTGCCCGTCGTGGCGCTGGAAGATCATGCCGTGGCCGCCATCGCGCGTGTAGAGCGGAGTGTGCATGTGCCAGGGACCCGTGATCTTGCCGCTCTTGGACTGGCACTGCAGCACGCAGTAGCCGTTGCCTGCGAGGAAGTTGCTCCAGATCATGCGCAGTCCCGAGCTCTTCGGCTTCATCAGGAAGGGACCGTCCGTGACGTGGCCGGCGCCGGGAATGCAGGCCGCGCGGAAGAGTTCAATCGGCTCGGCCGTGAAGCGGGAGAGGTCCTTGCTCATCGGGGCCGCCATCATGCGGCCGTTGCCCGTCTGGCACCACTCGTGGCAGAACACCATCCACGGCACGCCGTCTTCGACCCAGAGCGTGCCGTCGAGGCACATCCACTCGGCGGGAGTCACCGATCCCATCTTCACGGGCTTGAAGGGACCCTTGGGACTCTTGCTGCGGAACACCCACACACCGCGCGGCTGCAGGTTCCCGCCCTTGAATCCCTGCTCAAGCATCGGCTGAATCGGCTTCAGATAGGAGGGTGCGTCTTTGGCATCGGGTTTCACGGGATCAAAGGTCAGCGTCGTGAAGAGCCAATAGGCGCCGTCGTATTTGTGGACTTCAGGAGCCCAGACGGCGGTGTTCTTTACGTCGGGCGGCAGCTGGAGGACCATCTCCTTGTCCGTCCAGTGGTCGAGATCCTTCGAGGTGCGCACGGCGACGCCCTTGCCGCCGGACCATGGCTTCGATTCGTAGAGGTAGTAGGTGTCGCCATCTGGAAGGACGAAGGGGTCGCGGATCCGGAATTCGTCACGGGTCCAGGTCTTTGCAGGTTCCGCATGTACGCCCAAGGTCACAAGAACCGTCAATGAGAACAGGGAGTGTATCAGCTTTTTCATGTCCAAAACTTTCTGTTGAATGATATCTCTGCAAGATGTGGGCAGATTATAGCAAATTTCAGTAGAGTTTTGGGATGCCGTGATCTTGAGGATCTTGATGACAGTGTTCTCAATGGTCACATAGGAGGACCAATGAGAACTATAGGAAAGATAGATACCCGGCTCAATGCAGCGGGGCTACGAGGGTCGAGGCTTCGAGGGTCAAGTATGTATTCCGCGTCCTAATGGTGGTGACGCAATACATACTAGACCCTTTTCTGCCACTCGGAACCGCGACGTCGCGCTAGGGCCTCCCGGCCGCGGCGGCGGCGCGACGAAGCACGCGTTCGTGCACCGCCCTTAGCGCGGCGGGATCGAACTTGAGCACCTTGCGGTCGTAGGTCAGCAGGCCGTTGATCTCGAACTCCACGTCCGTAGTCTGCGTATAGACGGCGCCGCCGAGTCCCTTCTCCGCCAGCGCTCCCACCTCATCCATGAGTTTGGCGTACGTCTGCGCGAGACCTCCGCGCGTTTTGGTGTCTTCGATGCCGCCATAGCCCCAGTTCTCCTTGGCTTCGCGCCAAAGGTGGCCCGTGACGGGATGCCCCAGGCCGCCGAACTCGCCGAGGAAGGAGATGCGGCGGTCGTTGACGGGGAACATGGTGGGGCCGCGGTAGAGATGGTAATCCACCGTGTCGGCCGCTTCGCACTCCCCGGCGGGCTTGTGCGCCGTCTTCACGCGCTTGCTCCAGCCGAACGGCAGCAGTTCGCCGCCTTCCCAGTCCCAGCAGCCGGAAGGTCCGTTCACGAGGCGCGTGGCGTCGTACCGGCGCGTGAAGTCGAGCATCGCGTGCGTGAGGAACTCGCCCGGCTGACTCCAGCCCTCGTTGTACGGGTTCCACATCACGATGGCGGGCGAATTGAAGAGCACGTCCATCATGCCCTTCATCTCGGCGCGCTGTAGCTGGTAGCGCTTCACCGTGTCCGCCAGGATCGGATCCTTCCAACTGTCGGTGCCGCTGGGCAGATCCTGGATGAGCAGAAGGCCCAGCTTGTCGCACAGGTAGTAGTAGCGGCGCGGCTCCACCTTGATGTGCTTGCGCATCATGTTGTAGCCGCAATCCTTGAGCGTCTGGATGTCAAACGCCATCGCCTCTTCCGATGGCGGCGTGAGCAGACCGTCCGGCCACCAGCCCTGGTCGAGCGTGCCGAGCAGGAAGACGGGCTTGTTGTTGAGGAAGAAGCGCAGCACGCCGTTCGCATCCTTGCGCTTCTCGAACTTGCGCATGCCGAAATACCCCTTCACCACGTCCTCGCCGTAGGTGGCGGTGAACGAGTAGAGCTGAGGGTTCTCCGGCGTCCAGCACGTGAAGTTATTCGGCAGGTCGGTCGTCACCTTCACCTCGCCGGCGCCCTCGACCTTGTCGAATTCGAAGCGCACCGTGCCCTTGTCGATGTCCGTGTAGACCTTGTAAGAACGGATGTGCTGCTCGGGTACCGTCTCCATCCACACGCTGCCGACGATACCGCTCGAACGCGTATAGAAGCAACCGTGCGGCACGAGGCTCTGCTTGCCGCGCGAGTTGATGAAATCGTCCGTGGGATCCCACACGCAAACGGTCAGTTCGTTCGCGCCGGGCTTGACGTAATCGGTGATGTCGAGGGTGAACGGCAGCTGCCCGCCTTCGTGCGGCACGTCCGTCACCTCGCGGTGTCCGACGAACACCATCGCGCGGAAATCGACGGCCTCGAAATGGAGCAAGATGCGCTTGCCGGGCGCCGGTGCGCAGTCGATCGTGCGCGTATACCAGAGGAATTCGTCCGGCTCGAGCTTGCGCTCCACGCCGGAAAGCGCCGATTCGATCGCGAACGGCACGCGGATCTTGCCCGCCCACGCCTCGGGGCGGCCGGGCGTATTAGTGACGCTGGTGACCTGCCAGTCCCAGTCGCCGTTGAGACACGTCCAGTTGTCGCGCACCATCTGCGGCCGCGGATAGTCGCGCCAGCAGTTCTCGCTCGTCACCTTTTCGCCCCACGGCGTCATCAGCGGCGCGGCGGACAGCGCCATGCTTCCCCAGACGACCGCGAATGTCATTGCGTGCTTGCCCATCTTCGACTCGTTCCTTTCCTCATGTCCGATTCTGCCCGGAAGCCCCTCCCCGGGCGTGAAACACCCTATTTTCTAGCCAGGCGCATCAGGTCGATGTCGGGGGCGTAGGCCCGGTCGTTGAAGAGGCGAACCTGATGAATGCCCTTGCCGAGCCTGATGGTGATCTCCGACGACTTCCTGCCGTTGCCGTTCGTCACGATCTCGACGGGCGCCGCGTCGTCGACCTGCACCGAGAAGGCGCGTTCGCCATAGGCCCAGTAGTCGAAGACCAGCCGGTAGTCGCCCGCCTGCGAGACGTTGACGTTTTTCCAGACAAGGTCGTTGCCGGGCGCGTTGCCGAGATATTTCACGACGGCTTCGCCCGAAGCGCCCTCTTGCCTGCCGACATACGCCCCGCGGCGCTTGATGTCGTCGAACTTGGGCAGAAAGGCGGTCTCCGCCTCGTAAACCGTGCGGTCCAGGCGGCGCTCGGCGTCCAGACGGTAGAATTTCGAGCAGTGCGGACGGAGGGTGACGGTCGTTTTGCCGTCAAACGGACCGTAATCCGCCGCCTCGACGAGATCGAACGCCTCGATACGTCCGGCCAGGTCAAGCGCCGCGGCGTCGACCTCCACGTCGAGTTCGCGGTCGCTCGGATTGTAGAGCGCCACGTAGCGCGAGCGTCCGAACGGTTCGCCAGCGTCCTTGACGAGGACATACGCCTCGCCCTGCTTGCTCGCGACATACGCCTGCAGGCCAAGGTCGTTCTGGTTCATCCCCAGCAGGTAGGGATTGGTGACGAGCTTCAGCGTGGAGGCGGGGATGAACCTCACGTCGCTGCCGAGTAGCAGCGGCGAGGACATGATGCACCACATTCCGAAATGGGAGATTTCCTCGTCCGGGGTGATGCCGATGTCGCCTTTGTGGAGTTTCTCGGTCTTGATCACGCCGGCCAGCTGGCCGACCTCCAGCATGTCCATGTCGTTGTAATGCCCGAGCCTGGCGTAGGCGCTCAGGTAAAGGTTCTTGGCGATGATGTCCCGGATTGACTTCCAGGAGGCGCGGATGTCGCCCGTCGTGCGCCAGGACTCGGCGATATCCGCCGCCCAGACGCCGGGAAACGCCCAACGGCAGATGTTGAAGCGGACCTTCTTCCCCGTCGCCCTGATCGCCTCGGCGATTTCCGTGTAGCGCTTCCGCTCGTCCAGTTTCTGGGCCTCCGCCCCGCAGTAGTCCACCTTGATGAAGTCGAAGCCGAGCTCGTTGAAGAAGAGCTCGCAATCCTCCTTGTCGTGTCCGTACAGCCCGGAGCCGACGCCCCAGTGGTCGCCGCCCCACATGCTGCCGCAGGTGTTCGCACCGGCTTCCGAATAGATGCCGGCCTTCAGGCCGAGCGCGTGGATGCCGTCGACCGTGCCCTTCAGGCCGTTGGGGAAGCGCTCTGGATGGATCCTGAGCCTGCCGTCCGGCCCGTGGCCGGCGAAGAAACCGTCGTCGATGTTCACGTAGTTGTAGCCGGCGGCCTGGAGTCCATTGGTGTGCATCGCCTCGGCGACGCTCAGGACGATCGACTCCGTGACATTGAAAGCCATGGTATTCCAGCTCGACCACCCCATCAGCGGACGCCGCTCGTCGTCCGAAGGCGTGATCGTCGCCTGGTCGAGCAAGCGCGCGGCGCGCCTAGCGACGGCGGTCTTGTCCGCGCCGTCAAGCCGGCTCAGGTTGACGAACACGCTCTTGTAGTCGTCGGCGACCCGGATGCGCTTCCGGCATTTCTGGCAGGAAGCGAACTTGACGCGCGAATCTTCCGCGAAGGTCTCTAACCCGGCGTCATCGGCATACGCCATCGCCGCAAGGCCGAGGCAGACGGCTGAAAAAGTCACGTTGATTCTCCTCTTCTCCATTGTGGAATCCTCTCCTATCCTTGTCTATCGAATTCAGAATTACATTATTCAGATATATTACCAAGAGACATTGCTTCTGACAAGCCCGCAGTTTGCCTCGCCGTGCGGTTGCCGGCGGACTTCCGGCGCACCCTCACGCCGAGGCTACGCCCGGCGTCGCCGGTTTCATCGCCGGGCCCCCGGTCGAATCGACACGTGCGCAACATAGCCGTCAAAACCGGCGCCGCCGAGAAAAACCGAGTTAGGCCCGTACGCGCGAAACGGCGGGCAGGCGCCTTTGGCGACTTCACGGCCGTCAAAAGACATCTTCAGTTCGGCCAGGTCGTACTCCAGCCGGACACATGTCCAACGTCCAGCCTCGAGCGGGACGGCCGAGACGATTGTCTCAACCCGGGCCGGCTTGACATCCCAGACGCCGTTGCTGCCGACACCGCTCCAGGTCGCCGCCAAAGCGCCATTCGCCAGCATGCGCAGCGTTAGCGCGGCGCCGTAGCCGACTCGCCGGACGATCGGCGCCTCGCGCACCGTCATAGGCGCGACATCAAGCTTGATGACGAACGCATCTTGCGGCCACATCATCAGCGGCAGCTTGACCGTGTCCTTCGCCGTTCCGCCCAGCCGCAGACCGCGGCGGCCGTCCGGGCCAACGCCGAAGGTCGCCGCTTCCGTAAACGCCCAGCGGTCGGAGACGAGACTGCGCCCGTCCTCCTCCAGCGGCCAGAACTCGCGGCGAAGCACCGCATCGGACATCATGCGCACGAGCCGCCGCGTCCCGCGAACCGGCATTTCTCCTTCCGGCGTAAGGAACTCGCGATAGACGACCTTCGGCGCTATCACGGGTAGTCCTTCCGCCCCGGCATGCGTCTCCATGGTCACAGGCGTTTCGAGCAACGGCCGTTCGTGTGCCTCGGGCGTCGGATCGAAGGGACGCACGCGCGTTGTCTCGGCCATGCGACCGTCCGCCAACTCGAACCGGACATAGAACACGTCGGACGGAACGGGCGGGCGATCCAGAAGCTCCAGGGCCAAGTCGCCTTCCGCCAAGTCCAGCGTCGGCAACTCGCGCAATGTGCAGTCCGGGAATACCTGCGCTGTCAGTTTCCCGTCTCGCAACACGATTCTGCGCTTCTTTGCCAAATCGCCCAGACTAATACGTTGCGCTCCATCTATGTCTGACGAGAAGACGACTTCTGTTTTCGGGGCGCCGTCAAGCCAGAGGGCGACTGAATCCCAATTCAAGGCGGTTGGATTGCAGGCTACTCGCTGTTCATTCCAATCAAAACCGTCATATCCTTTGGGCAATCCACGCCGAGTTGCGGCAATTACTCTTCCTTCTGGGATTTCAATCTCAAAACGGCACTGTCCTCGCAACAGCAGCGGCAACCCCGCGAAACCTGCGGCCTGCGGCTGCGCACGGAATTGTCCGCACGGACGGTCATTGCGGTAGAGGATTGCGCGGCGGACCGACGCCGGTGCGGAAAACGACAGCTTCGCCCGCACGCCGCCCGGACGTCCGGCGACGGAAAACGCATTCTTCACTTCCGCCATGCTGTCGAATGTTGCATGGACCGTAATCTGGTTTTCGATCCACGGCGTACGGAAGGCCAGCGCGGGGAATGTGCCCTGCCGCGAGGATGACGGCGTTTTCAGCGAAAAGACCGGCGTCAACTCGGCATTGCGCACCAGGTCTGCGGAGGGAACCAGCCACTCGACGCGATCCCAGGCGCGCGCCAGACGTTTTGCGGGCAGGGCGAAGGCCGTCTTGCCGTCACTCCCGACCAATCGTCCGGAAACCGTCGCAGCGCCCTCCTCCTGCGCCGGCAATCTCACGGCTTCGATGCGCACGAGCGTGCCGGGCAGCTCTTCGCGGTGGTAAGCGAAAGACACGTCAATCTTCTTCGCCGACGGCGGCAGACGCTTAAAGGTATCTGTAGCGGCGCGAACCAATTGACGATTGCCGGGCGTGGAAGCCATCGGTTGAAGTGTTGTCTCGACATTGTCATTCCATGAGGTGAAGTGTAGCCATTGTCCAGCCTTCAATGCGGAATTGAAATCGCGCAAGAATTTGCCGTGCCCTTCAAAAGGCTGATAGTCGGCATTGTGCCCCTTCAGCCAAGACCCGATGTAACCAGGATGAATGCAAGGCATAAAGAGCTTGCCATGGGTCGCGCACCAATCGGCAACGCCCTTGTTTTCTTCCTCGACCGATAGTGTTTCGCCGCCAGTATAGGCAAAGGAATAGCAACAATCGAATACCTCGCCATACTTTTCAAGCATCCTGGGAGTCAAAACGCCGCAGCCCGGCTTGACATTGCCGACGAGGTAAATCGGATATCCTGCCTTCGCGCAGCCGTCCAGCATCGCCTTCCATTCTTCTGGCGTCCATTCATGATAGGTGTAGGTGGCGATTACATACTTGCCGTCAATTCTGGGGTAGTTCGGATGATCGCCAAACTTTTTCATCATCCATACTATCTGGTCGATTTGATTGGCAACATCGGTTTTTTTGTCCAAACAAGGGGCGACCATGAATCCGGTACCTTCAGCGGCTTTGAGCAGCGCCTCGACATTGAAAAAATATCCTGGCCGCCAATCCCGCAACACGAGAACATCGACAAAGAACCCGTCAAGCCCCATGTCAATAGCGCGTTGCACTTCATCTTTGAAGGCCGCCGCGCCACCGCATTCGTGCATCGGAAATTCGTAGTGATCGGCCGGCGGCAGAGAAACTTCCGTCGGCACGGTCCATCCCACGTAATGAGCCCAGGCGAGGCGACGCGCGGTGAGCTCCGTTCCGCTGACCGTCGTCGCCGCCAAAACCGCCAGAAACAGCAATCGTAATTTCATCTTCATTTCAATGGAACCATTACGCGGAAGCCCCAGCCTGGCGCTTTGGTCCAGAACTCTCGAGCATTATTCGTGCCGTTAATGTAGCTGGCGAAACAAATATCATCGGCAGGGGTATCAAACGCTCCGCCAACCAATGCCTGACGTCCGCCAGTCGAACCTGTATTCCAGTCTGCACTGCCGACCATTGGCGCTACTTGATCGGTCGTATACTGGGGGCGCACATAAGACTCGCGCGTCCGTTCCCAGACGTTGCCGAACATATCATAGAGTCCCCAGGCGTTCGGCTTCTTCAACCCGACCGGCTGCAACCGCCCCTGGGAATTTCCAGCGTGCCAAGCCACA
>CAMEZU010000068.1 GCA_945947925.1 uncultured Verrucomicrobiota bacterium | reverse complement strand
GAGGCGGACGCCCGTCTTCTCCTTGTTGAGCTCGGTGCGCTCGAGGTCGCTCTTGCCCGCGGCCTTCTTCTGGTACTCCCTGACCGCATCGGCATTCCTGATCGTGCCGTCGGCAAGCCACTTCGCGACGAGCTTGTGCTCGGGCGAGAGGACCATGTACGTCGCCCCGAAGAGCGTATCGCAACGCGTCGTATAGACGGTGATCGTATCAGTCGTTCCCGTCGCCTTGAAATCGACGAGCGCGCCCGTGGACTTGCCGATCCAGTTGCGCTGCATCTCCTTGACGCCCTCCGGCCAGTCGAGGTCGTCAAGACCCGCCAGAAGCTTCTCGGCGTACTCGGTGATGCGGAGCATCCACTGGCGCATCGGCTTGCGGATCACGGGATGGTTGCCGCGCTCGGAGCGTCCGTCGATGACCTCCTCGTTCGCCAGCACCGTGCCGAGCGCGGGACACCAGTTCACCGGCACCTCGGCGACGTAGGCGAGGCCCTTCTTGTAGAGCTGCTCGAAGATCCACTGCGTCCACTTGTAGTACTTCGGGTCCGTCGTGTTGATCTCGCGGTCCCAGTCGTACGAAAAGCCGAGCGCCCGGATCTGCTCGCGGAAACGGTCCACGTTCTTCTTCGTCGTGACCGACGGATGCGTGCCCGTCTCGACCGCGTACTGCTCGGCAGGAAGGCCGAACGCATCCCATCCCATCGGATGCAGGACGTTGAAGCCCTTCATGCGCTTGTAACGGCACAGGATGTCCGTCGCCGTGTAGCCCTCGGGATGGCCGACGTGCAGGCCGGCGCCCGACGGATACGGGAACATGTCAAGACAGTAGAACTTCGGCTTGTCGGAAACCGACGGCGTCTTGAAGGTCTTGTTCTCCAGCCAGTACTTCTGCCACTTCTTCTCGATGGCAGAGAAATTGTAATCGCTCATGACTGCTTGACGCCCGCGGCGTGATCGGCGATCGCTTTTTCGATAAGCCCCGACACGTCGTTGGTCGCCGCAGCGACGCCGGCTTTGACGGCGTAGAAAATGGCCTTGTGGGTCGAATTGCCGTGCGTGATGATCACGGCGCCCGGCACGCCCAGCAGCGGAGCCCCGCCGTAGATCTCCGGATCCATCTGCTTCTTCAGCGCCTTGAACGCCCCCTTCAGCAGAAGCGTGCAGAACATGCGGAAGAAATTCTTCTTGAGCTCGGACTTCAGCCAGCCGCCGATCGCGTGCGCGACCGACTCGACCGTCTTGAGCACGACGTTGCCGACAAAACCGTCGGCCACCGCGACGTCGACCTCGCCGCCGCAGATGTCATGGCCCTCGATGTTGCCCACGAAGTTGACGCAGCCGATGCCCTTGATGAGCGGATGCGTCTCCTTGACGAGGGAATTGCCCTTGCAGTCCTCCGTGCCGATCGACAGAAGGCCCACCTTCGGATCCTTCTGCCCGAGCACCGCCTTCGAATAGACCGACCCCATGATGGCCCACTGACCGAGCCACTCGGGATGACAGTCCATGTTCGCGCCGGCATCGAGAAGAAGCAACGGACGGTCCGGCTTCTTCGTCGGGAGGATCATCGCGATGGCCGGACGCTTGACGCCGCGAATGCGGCCCAAGGTCAGGATCGCGCTCGTGGCGACCGCCCCGGAATTGCCGGCGGACACGAAGACGTCCGCACGGCCTTCCTTGACGAGGCGCATCGCCACGTTGATCGAGCAGTCCTTCTTCTTGCGGACCGCCTCGACCGGCTCGTCGGTCATCTCCACCTCGTCAGAGGCATGGACGATCTCGAGCGTCCCCTTCTCCTGAGCCCGTCGGAAAAGCTCCTTGCGGTCCTTCGAGAACGACTCGATCTCCTTTTGGATCGCGGCCATCTGGCCGACCAGGAGAATCTTGACGTCTGGAACCCCGCAGGCGGCCTCAACCGCACCGACAACGATTTGCTTGGGGGCGAAGTCGCCCCCCATCGCATCAAGCGCAACGCGCGTCATGGCGAAGGGAAATCAAGTGGAAGGATTAGGCCTCGACGGCGACGACCTTGCGACCGTTGTAGGTGCCGCACTTCGGGCACGCGCGGTGCGAACGCTTCGCGGCGCCGCACGCCGGGCAGGTCGAGACGGACGCGAGAATCGGCTTCTCGAGGGAAGCGACACGCTGACGCTTGCGCATTTTGGAAACGCGGTTCTTAGGGCTGGCCATTTTCTGTTCTCCTTCTTCTTTCTCTGTACAACTTCAGCTTCAATCCACCTTCAATCCGTCAAGCGCACCCCAGCGGTCGTCAGCAGGCCGTTCGACCTTCTGCGCGATTCCGGGACAGTCTTCATCGCAAAGCGGGTATGTCGGTAAGGCGAGTATTATACTCTCTCTTGCGTCAGTAGTCAAATCGGCAAAGTCCTGTTTTTCGGAAACTTCGACCGAGGCCGTGAAATCATCGACCTTGATCGTCGTGTCGAACGTCTCGCCGCAGCGACTGCAGACCAGGTCGAAGTCCTGCTCCAGATGCCCGCGAACCAGCAGTTCGGTGCCGAACAGCTGGGCCGTCAGCCTGTACCGCACGCCGCCGAAAGGCTTCACGAACGGCTCGTCCAGGTCGACGATGTCGACCTCGCCCTCGAGGGTTTCCCCCTCGGGGTCAAGCCGCGCCACGTCGACGAGGAGCTTGGTTTCCAGTTCTTCTTCCATAAAGTGGGGGATATTATACCAAAAATCCGTCGGCTTGTCCTTCGTCCGCCAGCGCCACCGCCGTCACCGGCATCATCAGGGCCTTCGTCACAATTTGCCTCCCGTCAGGTAGCGCCACGCCGCCCCCAGCCCCGCCTCGCGGGCCACCTCGGCCGCACTGAGCCAGAACGTCCCCCGCCAGAACCGCCTGGCCGGATCGAGCCGCTGCCGCGCGTCGCGCAGGGCGAACTTGGCGGCAGCCTTGTGTTCGCGGTTGCCGACAGACATCCCACCGGTGAAACGGATGAAATAAACGTAGTCCGCGTCGCCCAGGATCCGCATCGATCCCGCCCGCGCCGCGTAGGCGGACACGAACACGGCGTCCTCGTACAGGGCGAGTGACTCGTCGAACCGCAGGTCGCCCAGCACGGACCGCCGGAACGCGCGCCAGCAGGCGCTCCCAAGCTCGCGACGGCAGCCGCGCCACAGGCGCTGCGGCGTCCACCAGCGCAGGACGTCCCTCAGCCGATAGCCGAAGACCGCCCGCCAGGCCCGCCGCCGCACCGCCTCGCCCCGATAGACCGCCCCGACGTCTTCCGGCACCAACCGGCGCACGGCGCCGCCCTCGTGCACCGTGCACCCGGCCCACGCCAGGTCCACGCCGTCGAGACCGCGCACGAGATGCGTCATCCAGGAGGGACCGGGCTCGTCGTCCGGATCGGCAAAGAGCACGATCTCCCCCGACGTCGCCGCCAGCCCCGCGTTGCGCGCGGCGCTGACGCCGGCGTGGGGACGGCGGACCACCCGAAAGCGCGAATCGTCCACACACGCGTAAGCGCTCTCCCCTTCGGGATCGCCGTCATCGACGAAAACCGCCTCCCAGCGCCCCGTGAAGTCCTGCGCCTTGAGCGCCGCGACAAAACGCGGCAGGAACTTCCCCGCCCGATAGCAGGGAACGATCACGCTGACTTCGACTGGAGACTCGCCGCTCACACGGCCATTATAGCATAAACGGACCGCTTACCGCGCGCCGACGCGAAAGGCCTTCCAGAGCGGGACCGTCTTGTTCTCGGTCGCGCCGCCCGTCTGAAGAAAGGCTCCGCCCGGCACCGGTCCCGCGTCAATCGTCACGAGCGTGTTCTGGTCGGCCGAGAATGTCGCCCCCGTCATCGGCACGAGCGGCGCCCCCTCGCCCTTGCCGCGCATCGCGAAGTCCGTGAACTCGGCGCGGCGCACCAGCGTCTTCGAATGGCCGTTCCGCATGAAGTCCTCGACGAACGAATACGGGAAGACGATCGCCGGCGGCTGCCCGTGGCTCTCGCGCGAGATCGTCGCCACCTTCATCTCGTTCGTCCCGATCCCGACATAGCCCGTGTAGGCCGTGCGCCCGGGTCCGTCCGCCTCCGCCGTCACGCGGAAGCGGACCGGCTTGCCGACCTCCCACGCGTAGCCGAACATCGTCTTCGCCCCCGTGCCCTCGCCGCCGAAACGCGAGACGTTGACGCCCGGCGCGGAATAAAGCACCTTCGCGCGACGGTCCGCGGCGACCTCGGATTCCTTCGCATCCGCCTCGGTGCCCGTGCTGCCCGGATCCCAGACGGAGAAGATGCCCACCTTCTCGCCCCGCAGGTCCTGAATGCCGAAATAGCCGCCGTCAAACCCGAGCGCCATGAAGTAGCTGTTCGTCTGCGTCTCCGTCACCGTGACCGTCCCGACGAACTCGCGCGCCTCCTGGACGTCGCTCTTCCACACCAGGTGGACACTCCGCGCCTGACGCTGCGCCTGACGCTCGCCTTCCGTCAGCGGCTTCGCCTTCGGCCGCGCCGGCGTCTCGTTGATGCGGACCTCGCCCAGGGACGCGAATTCGCGTCCGTACTGCTCGCTCAGGCCCGTGAAGCGCCAGTAGCGCATCTCCACCGGCTCGGGGAACGCAAACTTCTGCTCGCCCGGTCCCGCCTTCAGCTGCGTCGCCAGCACCGGCTTCCACGCCTTGTTGTCCGCCGACACCTCGAAGCGGAAGTCCTTCACGTTGCCGTTCGCACCGGTCTGACGCTGCCAGACCGAAACGCCGCCCGCCGTCACCGTGCGGCCGAGATCGACCGTCACCGCGTGCGGATACTTCGTGAGCGTCACGCCGTACTGCGTGTGCCAGATCGTGGACGGGTCGCCGTCGATGAGATGATCGGCATTGCCCTCGCCCGGCTCCGCCGAGGTGCACGCGATTACGACCGGCATGATGTCGTCCCCCGTGCGGACGTCCGGCGGCAGCTCCGCCTTCGGCATCTTCGGGAGCCCCTTCTCGGCCTGCGGATCGCAGAGGAGGAAGTCGAGCGTAAAGGTCCGATTGTTGCGGACGATGTGCTCGCCGAGCGGACCGGGACCGCACGACGCGCCGCCCAGGCCGCGCACCGCGGCAAAGATCCCGAGCTCCGTCTTCGTCACCGCCGGCAGCTCCTGCGAATGCATCGCGAGCGTCAGCTCCGTCGGCGAATACGGAATCGCCGAGAAGGCAAACGGCGCGCCGAGCGTCACCGCCCCGAAGACCGTTTCGGTCCCGTCATCCGCCTTGAGCCCGACACCGTACGTGTCCTCGCGGTTGCCCATGTCCTGCGGCTTCGCATACCCCTCGACCATTTCGGCGACGTCCCGCGTCCAGAGGCCCGTGAAGGCGCCGCTCTTGCGGTCCGGATAGTTCTCGAACGGACCCGCCCCGAGCCACGTGGCCTTGGCGAGACGCTTGTCGAGCGTGAAGCGGTAGCCGATGCGCGCGAGCTCGACCGTGCGACCGCGCGGACGGATCTCGCTCTGGCACGCAAGGCGTCCGTCGGCGAACATCGTCCACTTCTGCGCCACGATGAAGCGCGGATCGAACGCCGCAAGCGGACCCGCCGGCACGATCTCGCACGGCTCGCCCGTCCGTCCGCCGAAGCCGACAAGCTTCTCGCGCTGCTTGCCGCGCACGTCCGCGACGATCGTGACGGACTTCGATCCGTCCTTGTTCGCCGTCACCGGCGAGACCGAGAGCGCCGTCTGCGCGAGCTCCCTGAGACCCGACATCGTCCAGCGGTTTCCGAGGCCGACCTCGTTCGAGCTCGGCGCCCGGTAGGCGTCGAGCGTCATCGGCGCCAGGAGCAGGTTCTTCCCCTCCTTCACATAGGAGACGAGCGCACCCGTCTTGCGGTCGAAGACGGCCGTGACGCCGCGGCCCGCAAGCACGATCCGCGACGCGTCGGACGTGTCCTTCACCTCGCCTTCCGCGACGACCGGCTTGCGCGTCGCCTCGATCGCCGCCTTGTCCACGTACTCGGCGGACGCGACGACGTGTCCGGCTTTCAGGAGTCCCTCGTCCGCATCAAGGACGACCCGAACGCACCAGCACGGGGAGATCCCCGACGGCGTGAGATCGATCGTCTCGCGGCCGCGCGGCGGAATCGACAGCGGGGCCTTGGAAACGATTCTCTCCAGCTCGACCAGGTGCAGGGAGAGACCCGTCGCGGCGCGGAAGTAGTTGAGGTTAGTGACCGTCACCTTCTTGCCGTCGGACGAGAAGTCAAAGGCGAACGGCTGGAAGACGTGCGCGACTTCGTAGTACCCGGGCTCAGGCGTGCGGTCGGAGAGGATCGTGCCGTTCATGACGAACTGTCCGTCGTTCGGCCTGTCCCCGAAGTCGCCGCCGTAGGCGAGGATCATCCGCTCCGCCCATTCTCCATTCTCCATTTTCCATTTTACATTCTTCCAGAGGCCCTGGTCCACCCAGTCCCAGATCGCCGCGCCGAGGATGACGTCGGACGACTCGATCGCGTCCTGGTAGTCCTTCAGGTTGCCCATCGCGTTGCACATGTTGTGCGCGTACTCAGAGATGTAGAACGGCTTGGTCGCCTTCGCGTCTTTCGCCTTCCAGCGCACCCAGTCGACGCCCGGATACTGGTTGGAGTCCATGTCCACGACGGAGTTATCGCGCTCGTACTGGAGGGGACGCGAGGCGTCGATCTTGCGGATCGCCGCCGCGGCCGCTGCGAAGTTCTCGCCCGGACCCGCCTCGTTGCCGAGGGACCACATCGTCACGCACGGATGGTTGCGGTTGCGGCGCACCATGTCGAGGTTGCGCGCGACCGTCGCCTTCTCCCACGTCTTCACGTGCGAGAGCGAGGCCTCGCCGTAGTAGTAGCCGTGGGATTCGACGTTCGCCTCGTCCATCACATAGATGCCGTGGATGTTGCAGAGGTAGTAGAAGTAGTCGTCCTGCGGATAGTGCGCGTTGCGCACGTGGTTGACGTTCGCCTGCTTCATGAGGAGGACGTCCTCCTCCTGCACGTCGCGCGGCACGAAGTGTCCGTACATCGGATCCGTCTCATGACGGTTCACGCCGCGGAGCTTGATCTTCTCGTTGTTGAAGTAGTAGCGTCCGTCCCGGATCTCGGAAATTCGAAAGCCGACGAGCGCGGACACGTACTCCGTCACGTTGCCCGCCGCGTCCTTCGCCGTCAGGACGAGCTTGTAGCACGTCGGGACCTCCGCGCTCCAGAGCTGCGGATGCGGCACGCGCAGCGAGATGCCCTCGGCGCGCTCGGTCTTCACGGGCTTGCCGGCGAAGTCGTAGAGCGCGGACGAGACCCTGGCCCCGCCCACGGCATCCGCCGAGACGTCGAGAATCCAGTCCCCGTCCAGCCGGGCGCGGTCCACGGGACGCGGCGTCGCGGTGAAGTCGCGCACGCGCGCCTTCGGACGCGCGATGAGCCAGGTCGGACGCGCCAGGCCCGAGAGACGGAACATGTCCTGGTCCTCGAGATAAGACGCGTCGCTGTAGCGGTAGACCTCGAGCGCGACGACGTTGATGCCCGGCTTCACGTACTTCGTCACGTCGAACTCGGCCGGATTGCGCGAGTCCTTCGAAAAGCCGACGTACTGTCCGTTCACCCACAGGTAGAAGAACGAGTCGACCGCGTCGAACTTGAGGAAGACGTCACCGCCGAGAAACGACGTCGGAACCACCACGTCGCGGCGATAGGAACCGACCGGATTGCGCGCGAGGAAGGCGGTCCAGTCCTTCGGCGGCTCGCCCATCACGTCCGGCTGGTCGCGCTTGAAGGGATACGTCTGGTTCGTGTAGAGCGCCGTGCCCCAGCCGCCCTTCCCGTTCGCGCCGTACGCCTGCCAGGAGGCCGGCACGCGGATCGTCTCCCAGCCGGACACGTCGTAGTCGGGCTTCTGGAAGCCGACGGGACGCGAGGACGGGTCCTTCGACCACTTGAACTTCCAGGCCGTCGCCGAATCGAGCGAAATCGTCCGCACCGACCGGTCCGGCAGAATCGTCAGCGCCTCCTCGACCGAGTCGAAGCTCGAAAATGCCGCCCGACGCGCCTCGCGCCCGAACGACAGGTTCTCCGGCTCCTTCCACTCCGTCCCCGTCGGCTCGGCGCCACGTGCAAACACGCCAGCGGACAGCGTCAGCACAATCAGTGCAAATCTTCTCATCGACCTTTCCCTCCTCTAAAAACGATTTGAAAGAAAGTATACAGGATATACACAAACTTGTCAACTGGTACTCGGTCAGCAACACCGCTGCGCGGTCTTGACTGACCTCGGCATCTGAGCATCTGAGCAAAAGT
>CAMEZU010000067.1 GCA_945947925.1 uncultured Verrucomicrobiota bacterium | reverse complement strand
AGATCAAGGAGTCGCTGACGCAGAAGCACGCGAACCGGCGCAAGGAGGACTGGGAGCTCTACGATACGTACGGCTACTATCCCTACGACCTCATCCGCGGCGAGTCCGTCTCGCGCACGATGGAATGCGCGTATGACGACTGGTGCGCGTCGCTGATGGCCGGGAAACTCGGTCATGCCGAGGATGCGGCGTTCTTCAAGAAGCGCGCGGGTTTCTGGAAGAACGTGTTCGATCCGTCGATCCAGATGATGCGCGGCAAGGACACGAAGGGCAACTGGCGCGAACCGTTCAATCCCTTCGCGCTCGGTCTGGGCGGGAATGACGACAACGACTTCACGGAAGGGAATTCCTACCAGTACTCGTGGCATGTGCTGCGCGATGCGAAGACGCTTATCGACATGATGGGCGGCAACGAGAAGTTCGTCGCCAAGCTCGACAACCTCTTCGAACTGCCGTCCGAAGCCGAGGGACAGGGATGGGAGGAGGACTGCACCGGGTTCATCGGACAGTACATCCACGGCAACGAGCCGAGTCATCACGTCGCCTACTTCTACACGCAGGCGGGTCATCCCGAGAAGACGGCCGAACGCGTGCGCGAGGTGCTGGACAAGTTCTACGCGCCGCGTCCCGACGGACTCTGCGGCAACGACGACTGCGGACAGATGAGCGCGTGGTACCTCTTCTCGCTGATGGGTTTCTATCCGTTCGATCCGTGTGGCGGCGAGTATGTGATCGGTGCGCCGCAGATCAAAAAAATGACAATCCGCTGTACACCTACGCCTGACACCTCCACCTTTTTCACGATCACCGCCAAGAACCTCTCGCGGGAGAACAAGTATGTGAAGTCCGTGACGCTGAACGGCAAGCCGGTGACCGATTGGAAGATCCGTCATGCGGACATCCTGCGTGGCGGGGTGTTGGAATTCGAGATGCAGGCAAAGCCTGAAGGAAAGTGAAGATGAAGAGATTGTTTTGTCCGTTCGCCCTGGGGCGATTCTGACTGTTGCCGCTGGGACCATGTGCAGGCGCTGCCGGACGGATCGACCGGTCTCATGGGCAACTTCTCGATGGCGAATGAACCGTCCTTCCACATTCCGTATCTCTACAACCTCGCGGGACAGCCGCGCAAGACGCAGAAGCTCGTCCGCAAGACGCTTGAGGGGATACTGAAGGCCGCCGCTCGCCGTCGGTTATCCTTTTGAGTATTGGGCTGTCGTCCGATGCTTGCTATAATGTGCGGCGTGAAAGGAACCCATCTGCCGAGAATTTGTTGACGCACGTTGCGTCGCGGGACGTTGCCGCATATGATAGAATGAGAAGAAGTCTGAGAAGGAGAATCCCACCTATGAAACTGAAGATGCTGGTCATGGGCCTCGCGCTGTGCGGAGCCGTTTCGATGATGAAGGTCTGCGCCGAGGAGGCGAAGGAGGCGGCTCCGCAGGAGCAGGTCGCGGCGGCCGAGGAGGCGGCGCCGGAGGCCGGAACGGAAGTCACGACGCTTCAGCAGTGGGTGACCTACCTCAAGCAGGGCGGCACGACGATGATCTTCATTGGGTTGCTGTCGATGCTGGGCATCGGCTGCGCGATCGAGCGCTTCTGCAACTTGCGCAGGAGCCGCGTCGTGCCCGACGGCTTTTCGGCCGAGGTGATCGGCCTGTGGAAGAAGGGCCGCTACGACGAAGTCTCGGACCTTTGCGTCGCGAGCAACTCGATGCTGGCGCGGGTCGTCGAGACGATGCTGCAGCATCGGGACTCGAAGGACTACCAGGAGGTCAAGCTGTTCGCGGAAGACAAGGTCGGCCGCGAGCTTCGCCTCGAGAATCGCAAGTCGGCGATGCTGTCGACGGCGGCGACGCTTGCGCCGCTCCTAGGCCTCTTCGGCACGGTCTTCGGCCTCCTGAGCGCCTTCCAGACGGTCGCGCAGATGGGCGAGATGGGCAATGCGTCGGTGCTGGCGAACGACATCGGCAAGGCCCTGATCACCACGGTCGGCGGTCTCGTCGTCTCGATGCCCTGCCTCTTCATCTATGGCCTCATCAAGAACCGTCTCGCCCTGTATGCGGTCCTGATGGAGGAAGAGGTCGCCGATCTCGTCAACCAGCTCTTCGTGCGGAAGTGAGGTTCTCCCATGGCTGTCAAGTACGATGAGGAGGACAAGCCCGAGGTCCAGATGACCTCGATGATGGACTGCATCTTCCTGCTGCTGATCTTCTTCCTGGTCTCGAGCCAGCTCAAGAAGATCGAGAAGGAGGTGCCGGTCGAGCTGCCGCAGGCGCAGGCCACGCGCGAAATCAAGATGACGCCGGACCTGATCAAGGTGACGGTGTCCGCGAAGGGCGATATCTTCGTCCGCGGCAACAAGGTGGGGCCGGGCGGACTCCGGTCCGCGCTGCAGGCCGCGGCCAAGGAGAACCGGGACCGCAAGGTCATCGTCGACGGCGACATCTACGCGCCGTTCCGCGCGGTGGTGCAGGTTCTCGACGCCTGTCGTCAGGAGCAGCTGTCCGTCAGCGGCATCCACACCGCCGACGGACAGGCCGCAACCTACAAGCCGTGAGGACGGGAGCGCATCCATGAGCACCGACGTCAGGTTGTTTTCCGACGAAATCCGGAGACGGGAGCGGGAGCGCAGGCGGAGCGAGCCGAAGTGGGCGTTGCTGTCCTTCCTGCTTCATCTGCTCGCCTTTGCGGCGATCGTGTTCCTCACGCCGGTGAAGGAGCTCGTGATGCCGGAGAAGGCCGAGCCCGAACCGATGGTCGTTTCGGCCGACCGTCTCGAGGAGATGGCCGAGACGCTGCAGGAGTCGCGCGTGCAGGAGCTCCTGCGCCAGCTCGAGGACATGCAGAGCGTCCTCCACAACATGGACGTCATGAAGGAGCAGCTGGCGAAGGACTATGATGCCCTTGCCGAGCAGGGCGCCGTCGACGTCCGCCAGCAGATGGAGGATCTCGTCCGGGAGGCGCAGCGCCAGATGGACGCCGCGCAGGCGGCTCAGGAGGCGCTGCAGAAGGAGGCGGAGGCGCTGGCGAAGCTCGAGCAGTCCGCAGACCTCACGCAGAAGGAGGTCGCCCAGGAGCTTTACCGCCAGGCGGCCCGGATGAAGGAGGAGCTCTCCGAGTCGACCGCGACGGCGCAGGCGAACGCGGCGAACGCCCTCGACCGCCTGCAGGTGAAGGCGGAGTTCGCGGGCTTCCAGAAGACGGCCGAGGCGGCGCAGGTCCTGCACGAGGCGCAGACCGAGGCGGCCCGGACGCAGGACAAGGCGCAGGACGCGGTCGTGGCGACGGCGGAGCGCTTGGCCGCCGTCGAGCGGAAGTCGAATGACGTCAAGCGGCAGGAGAAGCGTCTGGCGGACAACGAGGCGTGGCAGGAGAAGCACCGCGAGCAGGCCGCCCAGGCGCGCCAGAAGCTGGCTGCCGCCGAGCAGGCCCGGGCCGAGGCGGAGGAGCGGGCCGCTGCGGCCGAGAAGGCGATGGCCGAGGCGAGCAGCCAGGTCGAGGCACTCAAGGCCGAGAAGAAGTTTGGCGAGGCGAAGCAGGTCCAGCCGAAGGTGGCGGCGGCCCGGAAGGAACGGGACCGTGCGCGGAGCCAGGCGGCCAACGCGCAGCGCCAGATCCAGGAGGCGAAGAAGACGATCGAGCGCGAGGAGCGCAGCCTCGCCAGCGACGTCGCCAAGCACGAGCAGTTCGAGAAGGACCGTCAGGTCAAGGTGCGGGAGCTCGAGGAGGCGCGGAAGGCGGTTGAACAGGTCCCGGCGTGCCAGCGGCAGCTGGTCGAGGCCAGGAACGAGCAGAACGCGCTGCAGCAGCGGCTCGAGGTCCTGAAGGCGACGATGGCCGCGGACGTCGCGCAGCGCGAGAACCTGTCCCGGGCGGAGCACCGTCAGGAGAATCCGCTTGTCGACGCACGCCCTCCCGCGCCGCTGGCTGACGCGTTCGACATGGCCAAGCGCCTGGAGACGGAGATCACCGAGAGCTACCGCGACATCAAGGCCTCCCAGACGGCGATCACGCGGCAGATGAGCTTCAAGGCGGCGAAGGCGATCACCGACGTGGCGCGTCCCGACCGGCTGGAGGCCGATCGCGCCGCGCTGGAGGCGAAACCGCGCACGCAGGCCGATTTCGACCGGCAGAAGAAGGCGCAGGCCGACGTCGTCCGCGAGGCGGACACGATGGTCGAGGCGACAGTCGCGATGATGAACGAGGCGATGGAGATCGTCACGGCCGGGCTGCCGAAGAGGCCCGACCTGGGCAAGCTCGACAAGCCGCACGAGATCAGGCGCCTGGAGGATGACGCCTTCGCGAAGCAGGACGACGCTGCGGCCCAGGCCGCGCGCCTGGCGGCGATGAAGGCCGAATCCGACTACCAGCTCGAGCTGGAAGCGGCCGCCGCCGAGGACGACGGACAGAAGGCCAAGGACATGGCCGAGCTGATGGCGAAGCAGGACGCCAAGGCGGAGGAGGCGAAGGCCAAGGCCGAGGAGAAGGGCGAGGACGCCGCGCCGGGCGAGGAGGGGGCGGTCGCCAGGAACACGGGCGAGCTCCAGGGCCCGCCGCCGCTCGAGGGCGGCGATCTCGCGCTCGTGCCGGGCAACATCATGGACCTGTCCGGCACGGTGGACGGGGCGGCTCCGGCGAAGTGGATGTACGTGAACTCCTGGTACGTGATCGGTCCGTTCCCGAACCCGAACCGCGCCAACCTCCGCCGCAAGTTCGCGCCGGAGTCCGTGCAGGACCTGGATGCTTCCTACGTCGGCGAAGGCGGCAAGGTGCTCCGCTGGCAGTTCGTGCAGGCGAAGAACTACGACGAGCGGAATCCGTGGAATCACAAGGAGTCGCTCAAGAACGCCGCCAAGGTGATGCCCGACAGCCCGCAGTCCTATGCGATCTACTACGCCTACGCCGAGGTCTTCATGGACCGCGACTGCGACCGCTGGGTTGCCATCGGGTCCGACGACCGTAGCGACGCCTGGGTGAACGACATGCCGGTCTGGGGCTCTTCCAACAAGCTCAAGTCCTGGAAGCTCGCCGAGGACTACCGCCGCGTCCACTTCAAGAAGGGCCGCAACCGCATCCTCGTGCGCATCGAGAACGGCTGGTACGGCATGGGCTGGTCCTTCTGCATCTCCGTCGACGACGCGAAAAGCACGCTGCATTAGCCGAATGAGTATTGGACACTGCGCGGTCTTGTGATACAATGGGGGCCGTCTTGAAAAGGAGAATTCCCATGCAGATTACGAAATTCCTCTTTGTCTCCGCGGTGGCGCTCGCGACGGCGGCGGTCAGGGCCGATACCTCGGCCGGCATCAACGTCGACTGGCGCGGGCTTCCCAACGTCCAGGGCGTCCTGAAGGACAACTCGAAGGCGCACTACGGCTTCGTCAACTTCGTGGCGTTCGGTCCCGGCTGGCAGTACACCGCGCAGGACTACGCGGCGAAGGAGCACAAGAAGGAGCTCGTCACCGACGCGAAGTACGGCAAGGGCCTCCTCTTCACGGGCAAGATCTGGGCCGGCAAGACGGGACTCAACATCCGCGAGGAATTCTACGACGTCTCGAAGGACGGCAAGGCGAAGGTGCACGTGCGCTGGACCATTTCCGCGCAGAACGGTCAGCCGATGGGCCTCGAGCGCGCGTACGTCCGCTTCCCGCTCTCCCGCGCCGAGTTCGCGGGCGGCAAGGTCGGCGGCAACACGCTGCCGGAGACGTTCGGACAGGAGTGGATCGGCGTCGGGGACAAAAAGGCGATCGAGATCGTCTCGAAGGACGGCAACCTCAAGCTGCAGGCGTCCGTCTTTGCCGGCAATCCCGTCGTCCAGGACGCGCGCAAGGACAAGCAGGACCGCTTCGAGTTCCGCATCGACTTCCCCGAGGCGAAGACGGCGAAGGCCTCGACGATCGAGTTCGAGGTCGCGGGTGCGTTCGCCGATTCGCTCAAGAAGGCGAACGGCAAGGTGGCGCTCGACCTTCCGAAGCCGCCGGTGAAGCTGGAGGCCGGCGACGACTGGTGCGTCTTCCCCTACGCGAACGACATCGAGCCTGGCTCGATCCTCGATTTCTCGAACATCGTGACGCGTGACGCGCCCGCGGGCAAGTACGGCTTCCCGATCGTGACGAAGGAAGGTCACCTCGCCTTCGAGAAGGCGCCGAACCGTCCCGTCCGCTTCATCGGCGGCAACCTCTGCTTCGACGCGAACTTCCTCTCGAAGGAGGAGTGCCAGCAGGTCGTGAAGGACTTCGTGCGCCGCGGCTGGAATACGGTGCGCTTCCACCATATCGACGTCACGATCACGAAGGACGAGTGGAACAACCTTTGGGGCCGCAAGACGTATCCCGAGATCTCGCCGAAGCGCCTTGACCAGCTCGACTACCTGATGGCGGAGTTCAAGAAGGCCGGCATCTACGTTACCTTCGACCTTTACGCGATGGGCGGACTCGGCAGCTGCGAGGGTTTCGACAAGCCGCTCAACTCCAACACGATCAAGGCGATCGTCCCGATCCACAAGCCGGCCGAGGACCAGTGGTTTCGCCGCGCGATGGAGATCTTCGACCATGAGAACCCCTACACGGGGATGAAGTGGAAGGACGACCCGACCGTGCTTTTCGTGACGCTCATGAACGAGGACTCCATCGCGTCCGTCTGGTGGGGCGCGGCGGACGTCTACGTGAAGAAGTACAACGAATGGGCCAAGACGAAGGGGTATCCGCAGTACGACAAGAAGGACATCGGCAAGAAGAAGGAGTTTGCCGAGTTCCTCTACCTTGTCAAGGCCGAGGCGAACCGCCGGATGGGCAAGCGCCTCCGGGAGGCCGGCGTCAAGACGCTCATCTCGGGCGGCAACTGGTGGGATAACATGGCGCAGGCCTACGAGCGCGAGGCGCTGGACATCGTCGACAACCACGGCTATGGCGACCACCCGCAGCCGAGCTACCAGAAGCTGCCGTTCCACGTGAACCAGAGCTCGGACATCAAGTCGGGGAATCCGACCTACAACGAGCCGATGATGAAGGCGCCCTCGCGCATCCTCGGCAAGCCCTTCGCCGTCACCGAGTACAACTTCTGTCCCCCGAACCGCTACCGTGCGGACGGCGGCCTCACGATGGGCGCGTACGCGTCGCTGCAGGACTGGGATGCGATCTACCGCTTCGCCTGGAGCCACGCGCGCTCGGCTCTCTTCGGCCAGCATCATGTCAGTGGATTCGACATTGTCCGCGATCCGGTCGGACAGCTCAGCGAGCGTCAGATCGTCCTGATGTTCGGGCGCGGTGACGTTTCGCCCGCGAAGGAGACGTACGGCTACGGCGTCACCAAGGCGGAGTCGATGGCCCGCGGCCTCGGCGACATGTGGGCGAACGGACTCTTCCCGCATCCGTTCACGCAGCTCGGCTACACGTCGAAGATCGGCTCGTACGTGGCGGACGGCGGCAAGGCGCCGAAGCTCGCGTGCACGAAGACCTTCACGGCCGCGAACCGGAAGGATCTGCCGAAGTTCAACCCCGAGAAGACCGTCTCCGACACGAAGGAAGTCGTCATCTGCACGAAGAAGGGCGACATGGCCGTCAATACGCCGAAGACGGCGGCGGTCTGCTCGATCGACAAGCACGACCTCAAGGCGGGTCCGCTCAGCGTCACCAGCGCGACCACGTTCTGCAACGTCTCGGCCTCGGCGATGGACAAGGCGGACCTCGTCCGTTCGAAGAAGGTGCTGATCCTCCACATCACGGACGTCCTCAACTCGGAGATGACCTTCACCAACGACAAGATGACCGATACGAAGGCATGGGGCAAGCTCCCGTATCTCGCCAAGCGCGGTTCGGCGAAGATTGCGCTCAAGAACGCGAACGCGGGGCTTAAGCTCTACGCGCTCGCCTCGAGCGGCAAGCGCCTCCGCGAGGTGAAGGCGTCCTACGTCGACGGCGCCTACGTCTTCACAGCCGAAGTCGCCCCCGGAGAAGGGGCAAACGCCCCGACGATGATGTACGAGCTCGCGGCGAAGTGACCGCTGTCGTTTCCCCCGAAAGATCCGCTCACGAATGGGGTGGAAAATTGGGATGAGTTATGTCTGCACGGACGGTTGACGAGGGAGATTCTCCCGTGATATCATTCTCGTACCCGACAGGGTGAATGGTTCACCAATAAGTTCAGACTTTTTCTCCCAAAAATGGACAATCAACAATACGGAAAGCTTTTTAGTTTCATTTGGAACATCGCCAACGATATCGCCGCGCTCGAGAAGGCGAACGACGGGCTTCTCAAGGAGATCTTGGGATGAGAAGTCGGCCTTATATTGATGTGACCCCAATTGGGGAATCGGTGATTACCCAATCAGAATCTCCGTCGTTGCTCGTCGAGAAAGGTGCAAATGTCGAAATTTCACCTTGGGCCTTGTTC
>CAMEZU010000066.1 GCA_945947925.1 uncultured Verrucomicrobiota bacterium | reverse complement strand
CTGCTCCGCAATTGCGGAAATTCGTTTCATGAACTCGCCGATGCGCATGAGCGAAGACCGTATCTTCCTCGCCTTGAGATGCGTGGACGTGAGGCGCAGGAGTCGTTTCCGTCCGCTGATGACGAGCCGTCCTACGACGCCCATGTACATTGGACGAGATGTCGTCGGTTCCAGGTGCCTCTCTCCGTCCGCCAGCCGTCAGTAGATGTTCCACCAGTTGGCCACGATGGCGATGAGCCGTGCGATTGCGCGGCACGGCTTCATATTCCCCTCTGATGTGGAGTTGGCGTTCTTTGCTCTGGAGCGGCGGGGCGGCGCGCTTACGGGGATGACGAGCTTCAGCGGCTGAGGATGTCTTCGCGGACGTTCTTCGGGGCGACTTCGAACTGGTCGGGCTCCATTGAATAGGAGGCGCGGCCCTTGGTGAGGGAGCGGACGGCGGTTGCGTAGCCGAACATCTGTGCCATCGGGACGCGGGCGTGGATGACCTGGAGGTCGCCGCGCATGTCCATGTTGAGGACCGTGCCGCGGCGCGCGTTGAGGTCGCCGAGGATCTCGCCGACGGATTCGGGCGGGGTCGTGATCTCGAGCTTCATGATCGGCTCGAGGAACTCGGGCGCAGCCGCCTCGGCCGCCTCACGGAAGCCCATCATCGCGGCGGAGCGGAACGCCACCTCGTCCGAGATCTCCGGATCGACAAGCTCCGCCGAAAGGCACGTGACGGCGAGATCCGCCATCGGATAGCGCGCGAGCACGCCGGTCGAGATGCCGTCGGCGAGGCCCTGGCGCACGCAGTCCTGCAGGTGCTTGTCGGGAACCGTGTTGACGAAGTCGCGGGAGAGGTCGACGGACTGTCCCTTGCCGCGCTCGAGCGGCTTGACCTCGATCGTGAGCGTCACCGCATGGCGCTTGCCGCCGAGCTCGCGATCAAAGGTGAAGGACTTGACGGCCGAGGCGGTGATCGTCTCGAGATACGAGACCATGGGCTTGCCGACGTTCGCGGCGCACTTGAACTCGCGCTTCAGGCGGTCGACCAGAATCTCGAGGTGCAGTTCGCCCATGCCGGAGAGAATCGTCTGTCCCGTCTCCTCGTCCTCGCGGAACTGGCAGGTCGGGTCCTCGGCGGCGAGCGCCTTCATGGAGTCGACGAGCTTGTCCTTGTCCGCCGAGCTCTTGGGCTCGATGGCGAGGAACATGACGGGCTGCGGGGCGACGATGCGCTCAAGGTAGCACGGCTTCATCTCGGCGCACAGCGTGTCGCCCGTCGTGCATTCCTTGAGGCCCATCACCGCGCCGATGTCGCCGGCCTTCAGCTCCTCGACCTCGATCTGGTCGTCGGCGAAGAGGCGGACGATCTTCATGATGCGCTCGCGCTTCTTCGTGCGCGGGTTGTAGGCGTTCGCGCCCTTCTTGAGGACGCCGCCGTAAACGCGGACAAAGAAGAGCTTGCCGACGTAGGGATCCGTCGCGATCTTGAAGACGAGGGCCGTGAGGAGCTCGGACGCCTTCTGCTCGCGCGTAACGGGCGCCTCGGTCTTGAGGTCGGTCGCGGCGACCGGCGGACGGTCCTCCGGCGACGGCAGGAAGGCGCAGACGGCATCGAGAAGCGGCTGCACGCCCTTGTCGCGCAGGGAGGTGCCGCAGAGGACGGGCACGAAGGTGCCGGCGACGACAATGCGGCGGATCGCCGGGATCAGCTCCTCCTTGGTGAGGTCGCCGTTCTCGAGGAAGGTCTCCATCACGCCCTCGTCGAGGTCCGCGACCTTCTCGACGAGCTCGGCGCGGGCGAGTTCGGCCTCGTCCTTGAGCTCGGCCGGGATCTCGCCGACGGTGAACGTCTTGCCCTCGGTGGCCTCGTCGTAGACGATCGCCTTCATCTCGAGGAGGTCGATCACGCCCTTGAAGGCGTCCTCCTTGCCGATCGGCAGGTTGATCGGGCAGGCGTTGGCCTTGAGCTTGTTGCGGAGCTCGTCCACGACGCGCGCGAAATCGGCGCCCATGCGGTCCATCTTGTTGACGAACGCGAGGCGCGGCACGTTGTAGCGGTCGGCCTGGCGCCAGACGGTCTCGGACTGGGGCTGGACGCCGCCCACCGCGCAGAAGACGCACACGGCGCCGTCGAGGACGCGCAGCGAGCGCTCGACCTCCATCGTGAAGTCGACGTGTCCGGGGGTGTCGATGATGTTGATCGACGTGCCCTTCCACTCGCAGGAGATGGCGGCGGACTGGATCGTGATGCCGCGCTCGCGCTCCTGGATCATGAAGTCCGTCGTCGTGTTGCCGTCATGGACGTCGCCGTGCTGGTGGATCTTCCCCGTGTAGAAGAGGATGCGTTCGGTGGTGGTCGTCTTGCCCGCGTCGATGTGCGCGACGATGCCGATGTTACGTACGTTGGAGAGTTCGCTGCTCATAAGATTTCCGATGTGACGGCCAGACGCCGTTTCAGTGCAGTTTGGCGTCGATGACCTTTTCCTGTCTCCACAGCTCCGGAAGCTGCGGGTCGAATTCCTTCATGCCGCCCTGGCCGAGCGTCAGCCGGAACATGGCCTCGTAGGCGCGCGAGCCGTTCAGTCCCTTCAGGGAGAAGGCGACCTGCGGCGTCCCGGTCGGCACGCGGCCGATGATGTCCACGCATTCGCCGCGGTAGAGGTTCTTGAGGCGGCGCGGATAGACGTCGGCGTTGGAGGCGGTCGTAAAGACGATGCGGAGGTCGCTCAGCACGGGGTCGCGGAAGCGCTCGCTCAGCTCGCCGATCTTGCGTCCGGCGAACTTGCGGTTGCCCTCGTAGACGAGGCTGTCGCCGCGGTTGCCGCGCGTCAGGACGTCGATGAGCTCGCGGTTGGCGCCCTGCTTGACGCCGTACATGTAGACCGAGACGAGGCCGTCGTTGAGCGCGGTGAACTTCGAGAGGATGTCCGCCGTCTTGCTCACGCCCGTGTTGGCGTCGCCGTCCGTGACGACGAGAGCAATCATCGGCCGGCGCGGATTGCGCGGCAGCTTCAGCACCGAGGCGATCGTCGAGAAGACGTCCGTCCGGCCGTGGGCGGTCTGGCGCCGCATCCAGCGGTCCGCCGCGTCGAACGACGGCTGGTCGCAGTTCTGCCATTCGCGGAACGCGTAGTCGAAGTCGTTGCGGAAGGCGACGAGGTTGAAGCGGTCCCCCGTGTTCATGCAGGAGCGCAGGAACTCCTGCGCGGCCTTGCGGCAGCTGCCGAGGCGGTCGTCCGAGATCGAGCCCGACGCGTCGATCAGGATGACGACGTCCTTGGGAACGATCTCCAGCGACTGCCGGGGCGTGATCCGCACGCGGAAGTAGTTCCACTCGCCGGCTTCGGCGGAGGTGAGCGAGGCGTTCACGAACTTCGTGAGCGGACGCGGCCTGCTCACGTCAAGGAGATTGCGGACGGCGGCCTTCTCGGCCGAGACGATGCTCTCGTCGATCTCGTCCATCACCTGCTTCGGCGGCGTGAAGTCCTCCTTCACCTCCTCGCGGGCCGTCGCCTCGACGAGGGAGACCTTGTCCTCCGCCTTCGGCATGGCCTCGAGCGCGGGCGGCTCGATGACCGGCACGAGCACCGGATCCGGCGCCGGTGGGACGACGTCGACCTTCGGCGCCTCGAGCGGCTTCGTGACCGGCGGCGTCAGGCCGATGCCGGAATCCATCACGACCGGCGCCACGTAGGACGGCATGTCCTCGACGTGCACCTTCTCGAAAAGACGGGGCGCGACCTCGCGCTTCGGCTGCGGCGGAAGGACGGCCTCCTGGTCCGGCGGCAGCGGGGGCGTCGTTCCGTCCAGCGTCGCGTCCACGTCAGAGGACTGCATCGGCAGCAGCGCCTTGGAGACGGCCTCGGGCGAATCGAACTTCGCCTCGACATCCGTCAGGTCCTCGAAGCGGACGGTCCCCGGGGGCGGGGGCTTCGGCTCGCGCATCTCCATCGGACGGCGCGGCGTCACGTGGCGGGACGGCTGGAAATAGTTCGTCATCACCTGGGGACGCATCGCGTACATGATCCCCAGATGGGCCACGGCGGACAGGATCAGCGCGCCGGCCAGGAACTTCTGCCCCCCGTACGAACTCATTTCTTCACCTCCGGCAGCGTCTGAAGGAGGCGCTCCGCCTCGGCGGCGGCCTCCTTGTCGTCGAAGAGCGTCGTCACGATCGTCGCATAGCGGCGCGCGTCGTCGTCACGGCCCTGGCCGTGGCAGGCCTTCGCCAGCCAGAGGTAGGCCTTCACGCGCGCGGACGTGACCTTCGCGTTGAGCCGCACGGCCTTGCACAGCGTCGCCTCGGCCTCGGCGCACTGTCCGGCCTTGGCCTCCAGCACGCCCAGCGCCAGCACGGCGGCGGGCAGGTCGTCGGTCGCGCCGGAGACCGGCTGGCGCATGGCCAGGCGGTAGGACTCGATGGCGCGGGCGAACGACCCGGAGGCCTCCTCGCCGGCGCCCTTCAGGACGTAGCCGGCCTGCTTCCATTCGGGCGTTCCGCCGTTCTCGGCCAAGAAGCGTCCGCAGGACGCGGCCTCCTCGGGATAGGCCGCGCCGTACTCGGCGCTCAGCAGGAACCGTCCGACGCTACGCAGCCGCTCGGCGCTCATCCGGTTGCAGGCCTCGGCGTCCTCGCGGATCAGCGTCGCATAGGCGACCTTGGCCTCGGCCTTCCGTCCCGACTTGTAGTCGTTGTCGGCGATGATCAGGCGGGCTTCGCGCTCGGGGTCCTTCGCGATGCCGAGCGCCAGCGCCTCGCGGAGCCGCGTGACGCCCTCGGTGTCGTGTCCGAGCCGCGAATAGGAGTAGCCCAGCCAGTACAGCGCTTCGGCCTTGCGCGCCGGCGTCAGCGCGCTGGACAGGGAGTCCTTCAGGGACTGGGCCGCATCGGACCAGCGGGAGGCCCGGATGTCGATCATCGCCTTGCGGAGAAGCGCCTCCGCGCCGTCGGCCGTCTTCGGGAAGTCGGTCGCGAGCGACGCGTATTCGGCCACGGCCTCGTCGGTCCGACCTGCGTTCTCCAGGGCCCACGCGTAGCGCAGGCGGTCGTTCGAGCCCTTCGACAGGCGCGCGCTGCGGCGCGCGGCCTCGACGATCAGGGCCTTGTCATCGCCGTCCTTGGCGGCGACGAAGCTCAGGCGGGCGTGCTGCAGTTCGGCCGACGCGCGGTAGCGGCCCTGCGGATAGTCCTCGAGATAGCGGTTGAAGAGCGCACGGGCCTCGGCGGCCTTCCCCTTCGCCAGCGCGCAGGCGGCGCGCAGGTAGGCGAGGTCGTCCGTCGCCGCCTCGCCGCAGAGCACCTCCGCGTCGGACCATTCGCCGACCTGGTAGTAGCTCCACGCGCCCATCGTCCGCACCCGCGGCAGGTCCGGGCTGTCGGGATACGCCCGGAGGTAGCGGCTCGCCAGCTTGCGGGCGCCCTTGAAGCCGAGGTCGGTGTTCTCGGAATAGCAGTTGCAGACCGCCATGAAAAGCGCCTTCTGCGCGATGGAACGGTCCTCGACCTTGGACAGCTCCTGCAGGATGCCGAGCGCTTCGCGGCGCACCGTCGGATCCTCGGACTTGCCCAGGAGCGCCGCCTGGCGGAACCGGGCGGCGACCGCGAAGGGTCCCTTCGGATCCAGGCGCACGCAGCGGGCGAAGGCCTTGGGATCGCCGTTGACCTCGCCAAGATGATAGAGCGCCTCGGCGCGCAGCGCCAGCGCGACGCCGTCCGTATCGAGGAGCGGGAGCTCGGTCTTCTGCTGCTCGGGCGTGCCCGCGAGCGCCCCCTTGAGGCGCGCCCGGTCGGCATGCCGCGACCGCGGATACCGGCGCACGAGGTCGAGATAGCTGGCGCGGGCCCCGGCCGCATCGCCCTTCGCGCGCGCCGTCTCGGCCAGGCGGAAGAGAAGCTCGTCCTCGGCCACGCCCTGCACGCCGCGCAGGGCCGCGTACTCCGCCTTCGCCCCGTCGTAGTCGCCCGCGTCGAACATGCGGTCGGCCATCGCCATCCGGTCGGACGGCAGATACGCGGCGGCCGCGAGAAGCATCGGCAGAATCGTCATTTCGCGTCTCCTTCCCGCTTGTCGGAGGCGAGCGAGAAGTTCCAGACGCCTGCCGAACGGCACGTGTCGATCACCGCCACCACCTTCTCGTACTCCGTGCCCTTGTCGGCGCGGATGACGGCCGTCTGATCGGGATAGATCTCGGCGATGCGCTGCAGGCGCCGGCGGAGATCCTCGGGCGAAAGCTCCATGTTGTTGACGATCACCTTGCCGTCCTTGTGCACGTTCAGCACGAGCTCGCCCGGCAGGCGGGACGGCATCTCGGCCGACTCCGCCTCGGGCAGGGCGACCTTCATGTCGTACTCCCACTGCGCCTGGATGCTCATCGCGGCGAAGTAGAAGAGCAGCAGGAAGATGACGTCCAGCATCGACGTCATCGCCAGGGTCGGGGCCTTCGACCGGCTCTTAGGCGCGAATCGCATGGGCGGCTTCCTCCTGCTTCTCGGCCTTCTCCTCCATCGTGGCGACCAGGCGGGACGCGCGACGGCGGAACCAGGCGTGGGCGACAAGCGACGGGATGGCCACGACCAGGCCGAAGATCGTCGTGACGACCGCCTTCGACACGCCCTGCGTCAGCTTCGCCGCCTTGTCGACCTGGTTGAGGTCGGAATTGACGAGACTGAACGCCTCGAAGATGCCCAAGACCGTGCCCAGGAGACCGACGAGCGGCGCGATCGCCGCGATGTCCGCCAGCCAGTCCACGGACGAATACACGCGCTCGGCGATGCGCGCGCCCTCGGCCGCGGGATCCTTCGCCGCGCGGATCCGCGACAGCGCCTCCGACACGAACGCATCCGACCGCTGCGACAGCAGGAGGTAGATCATCGTCGTGAGCGCCAGCACGGAAAAGATCGCCAGCACCCACATCAGCGAACCGCCGTAGCTCCACGCCTCGCCGAAGGTGATCTTGTCCGCCGCAAGCGCCACCTGCTCCGCCGACTTCGCCGCGGCTTCTCCCGCCGCCCTGCCCACATTCGCCAGAATCATCGTCTTACCTCTTTTTTCTTGAATTGAAACCGTTTGGCGCCGTCGCCGCCGTCCGATCAGTGACGGAAGCTGCGCTGACCCGTAAAGACCATCGCGATGCCCGCGTCGTTCGCGCAGTCGATGACGTCCCAGTCGCGGATCGCGCCGCCCGGCTGGACGACCGACGTGATGCCTTCGCGGAGACCGACCTCGAGGCCGTCGCGGAACGGGAAGAACGCGTCGGAGACCATCGCGCAGCCGGGGAGGCCGCCCTTCTCCGCCTTCGTCTGCTCCATGATCTCGGCCTGCTTCTTCGCGCCGTCCTCCTCGCCGAAGACGAGTCGGAGGTCGTTGAAGGGCTTCTGGTACTTCTCCCATGCGATCCAGTCGGCGTGCTTCGTGTACGCCTTGTCACGCGCGATCTCGGCGACGCCGACACGGTCCTGCTCGCCCGTGCCGATGCCGACCGTGACGCCGTCCTTCACGTAGAGGACGGAGTTCGAGGTGACGCCCGCCTCGACGAGCCAGCCGAACACGAGGTCCTCGTACTCCTTCGCCGTCGGGAGGCGGTTGATCTTGTACTCCTTGAAGCTGACCTCGCCCGTCTCCTTGTTCGTGATCTTGCGGTTGCAGTACGCGGGCATGAAGTCCTCGGGCTTGCGCGCGTTCGCGCTGAAGGAGGTCTGCGCGACGATGCCGCCGTCGATGAGGCTCTTGAAGTCGATCACATGCTTCGCGACGAAGTTCGTGAGGCGGTCCATGTTCCTGATGCGGAAGACGCGGAGGTTCTTCTTCGTCGCGAAGAGGTCCATGACGCCCGGCTTGAAATCGGGCGCGACGACGACTTCGGCATAGTTCTCGATGATGAGCTTCGCCGTCTCGAGGTCGCACTCGCGGTTGAGGGCGATCGCGCCGCCGAACGCGGCGAGGCGGTCCGCCTTGTTCGCGCGGAAGTACGCCTCCGCAAGCGTCGAGCCCGTCGCGACGCCGCACGGATTGTTGTGCTTGACGATGACCGCGCAGGGCTTGTCCATGAGGTAGCGGAGGATGTTGAGCGCGTTGTCCGTATCCGTGACGTTCGTCTTCCCGGGATGCTTGCCAGACTGCAGCAGCTCCGGCACCGAGGCGAGGTACTGGCCCGCCTGCAGCATCTCGACGTCGCCGAGGACGAGGTTGCCGTTGACGAGCTTGTAGAGCGCGGCCTCCTGGCCCGGGTTCTCGCCATAGCGGAGCCCCTTCTCTTCGCCGCCGATCGTCCACGTCACCTTCTCGTACTGGAAGGTCTGGCGGCTCTCGCCGTCAATGAACGAAATCTCCATTTTCGGCGCAAAATGATCGGCTTCAATCGTCTTATAGGCTTCCTTCAGGTCTTTCATGTCTACTCCTCTCGCTTCTGAAAGAAGAATATTATAGCAAATTAGAG
>CAMEZU010000065.1 GCA_945947925.1 uncultured Verrucomicrobiota bacterium | reverse complement strand
TGACCGAGTACAACCGCTCAAGGGTCCTGCTTGACACAAGTGGGTATAGTTGGTATATTACTAGCTAATGAATTCACGTGAGAGACTGCCGTCGTTTTCGGTGAGCCACAAGCTGCCTGGCACCTTGGTCGAGCAGGTCTATGAGGGGCTTAGCGCCGACATACGGTCCGGACATTATGCGGCGGGCGGCAATCTGCCGTCCACGCGCGAGCTGGCGGAGATGCTCGGCGTCAGCCGGATCGTGACCCGGGGGGCGGTGGCCAGGCTCGCGGCGGCCGGGTACGTCAATCCTCGCGTCGGATCGGGTTGCATCGTGACGGGCGGGAGCGAGAAGCGGTGGCGCGGCAAGGTGCTTGCGATTCTTCCCGGCAACCACGGCAACTATTTCGCGAACGTGATGTTCAACGTGCTGCAGCAGCGTCTGGCGTCGGCCGGATACGTCTTCAACAGCGTGGCGGTGCCGGAATCGAAGCGTGAGGTGTACGAACTCTCGCGGCTCGACATCGAGCTGTGCCGGCGCTACGATCTCGTCCTGACCGTCTACCACAAGGATCCGATCGTCGACTATCTCGAAGGTCGCGGCATCCCCTACATTTCGCTGATGGCCAATCCGGGGACGGTGAAGAACGCGCTCGGAGCGGTCTTCGTGGATTACAACGGGCTCGTCGACAAGCTGGCGGAGGTCTGCCACGAGCGGGGCGTCCGTTCCGTCGTGCAGGTCTCGTGGCTGAAGGGCATGGCCGACGCGTCGAAACCGCTGCGCAAAGCGGGCATCAAGGATAAGACCGTCATGCTGAAGGTCGACGACTACGCGCAGGGCATCACGCACGGCATCGAGGCGGCGGGATTCAAGGACTTCATGAAACGCGACCTGTCGACCTGCGACCTCGTGTTTTTCAGCGACGACAACCTGGCGCGCGGGGCGCTGCTGGCGATGACCAGCCGCGGCATTCGCGTGCCCGAAGACATCAAGGTCGTCAGCTGGTCGAACTTCGGGACGGCGCCGGTCTACATCAGGGAGCTCACCCGGATGGAACTCAATCCGGTCGCGGGCGGCGAGCAGGTCGCCGAGATGGTGCTGAAATACCTGAGAACCGGCAGCTGGGAGAGCGACGTGGTCCTGTCCCCCGACTGGATCGACGGCGAAACGATTTGAACAAACGTTCACAGACAAGGAGGCAAGATGAAAATCGCGACGGCAAACAGGGTGCTCAAGAGGGTGAAAATCGCACTGTTCCTTGGTTCGTTCGGGGCCGGGCCGGCATTTGCCGCGGATTTGCCGACGACCGAGAAGGTTGTCGAGGTGAACGTCCCGGCAGGCGAAACGCTGACCGTTTCTCGCCTTGCGGACTATTTTGCGGATGCAGTTGCTCCGGGCAGCGGTCATTACTTCAACAAGACCGGTGACGGCACGTTGATTCTTGCGGGCGACGTGCAGTACCTGAACATGAATATTTCCAACGGGGTCGTGCGTCTCGCCCGCACGGACGGCCGAGAATGCCTCCGCAACGTCAACGTGTCGGCCGGCGCGATGCTGGCGTTCGATCAGGACGCGCCGATTCGCGATACGGGATCACTCGAGCTGGAAGGGAAGCTGGATGTCAACGGACATGTCGATTGCTTCAGTGCGCTCACGCTTGCGCCCACGGCCTGCATAGTCAATTCCTCCTCTTCCTCGCGCGGCAAGATCTCGCTGACTTATGCGTTCTATGGCGCGGATAGGTTCACGAAGATCAAGATCCGTCCGACCAAGGCGGCGGACGGCGGTTCGGCAGTCGATCTCGACGAACTCGCGCCGACCTACCAGGGCGTGCCGGTAATCGGGTGGACGCCGTCCAACTCGGGCGGGATTAAAGTCACCAGCGAAGGAACCGTCAAGAACGCCTTCAATCTATACGACAAGCATGCCGGAAATGCGGTGAACGGTTGGCCGATCGGGGACGAGGTGGTTTATGAATTCCCGGTCGCAAGGAGGATCGACGGCTACCGGATGTCGGCGCGCGATGTCAGCGGCAAGATGAGCGTGGCGTCCCCTGTCTCGTGGGAGGTGTATGCGTATGCCAATGACAGATGGACGCTCGTCGATCGCCGTGAAAATGTGCCGGTAAGCGAGTCCTTTGCCGGACGCAGCCTGTATCTTGGCAGGAACTTCCAATTTGCCTTCCGCCAGGAGATCGCCGAAACGGTGGACATCGACGTCAATGGCGAAGCGATTCACGCGGCGACTGCGGGAGCGGCGATCTTGTACGCAGACGGTGCCGATGCCGAGACGCGGCTGGAAGTGAAGAGTGGACGCACTTCGGTCGTATCGTCGAACGACGGGGTGCACGAGGCGAAGTGGGTGCGCATCACCCCGACGACGACCGGTCTTTCCGAAGCAACGGGCAACATCGACAACTGGGGGTACATGTGGGCGATCGCTTCGTTCAGGATCATCGATGCCGACGGCAAGGAGATCAACGCTTCAAGCGTCAACGCGACATACGGTATGAGCAGCGATGAGGCCTTTACGGCCGGAACGGCCGAAACGCGCACGATGATCAAATCCTCGTCCCAGAATTCGAAAGAACTGCCGTCGGTCGTGCTCGGCTACGGTGGATCGGCCAAGAGAATCAAGGGGTATGCGTGGAGGCCTTCAAAGAACAGTAATGATTACTCGACAGATCGGCTGCCGCGCGGCTTCGTATTCGAGGTGTCGACGGATGACAAGGCCTGGAACGACGGGACGAAGCTCTGGCGGCAGATCGACATTTCGTCCTATCCGAAGCCCGAGACGGAAACCTATGCGCGCGACAGCCGTTATTTTCCCGCGACCTCGCTGGCGCGCTCGGCACGGTACTTCCGGTTCGAGGTCTGCCAGACCTTGTCGGCAAACGACTCGTACGTTCAGCTGGCCGAGCTGAATCTGTATCGCAACGGCAGTCGTGTCGCCTGGCCGGATGGCGCGACGGTGGTTTCGACGTCCTGTTCGGACAAGTCCAACAAGCTCGTCAACAACATCCGCGCCCTGGCGGATCCGGAGAGCCGAGACGAGCGCATACTGCAGAACGGCCTGCCGTACTTCATTGAAGTCGATGCCGGAGAGGCGCTTGAGTTCGATGCGTTCGGGTATACGTCCACGGGCGGCGGGTTCTTCGGCCGCATGCCGAAGACATGGATGCTGCTGGCGAAGGAAAACGCAGGCGACGGATGGCAGGTGGTCCAGCGCAAGGACGGGGACGCAAGCGAGTTCACGCAGAACAACTACACCGATCAGGGGCCTTGGGCGCTGGACGGCGGGAATGTCGTCCATGACGGGAAGTCCGTCATGATTCAATCCGGGGCGACGCTCGAGCTCAATCTGCCGTTCGAGAAGTTCGGTGCGCTCTGCGGCGCCGGAACGCTGCAGCTCGACGGCGCCCGGGCCGAAATCTCTCAGGCGGGCGGTGATTTTTCGGGCACGGTGACCGGCTCGGGCACGCTCGTGGTATCCGCCGGTCAGAGTTTCGCCGATGCCGATCTCGCGGGCGTGTCAACGCTTGAGCTGGCCGCCGCGGCTTTGACCGGCACCGCATCGTTCGGCGGACTGCCGCTCGTCATGGCGTTTACGGGCGGCGTGCTTGACGCGACGCTCTCCGACATCGGCAACGTCACGGTGACGGGCGGAGTGAAGATCGCGATTCCGGGCGAGGATGAGATCAAGGCGAAGCGCTATTCGAAGACGTTGATTGAAAATGCGATCTTGGACGACGCGGCGAAGGCGGCGTTTCGCAGCGCGACCTTCGTGCGTCCGGATGCATCGCATCGCGTGATGATCACGGTCGACGCAACCGATGCGTCGGTCGTCGTGCATGCCTGCTTGCGCGGCTTTGTCCTTCATCTTCGCTGAGGTGCGACATGACTGTGCCTGTCTTGCTGGCTGCAGTCGAGACGCTGATTCTCGGCGGAACGACCGATGCCGTTCGCGAGGCGGTTCGCGCCGCCGACAGAACCGGCGATCCTAAGAGCGTCCTGCTGCTCGCGCCGCGTCCCTACCTCGGCGAGGACGTGGCCGGCACGCTGGAGCTGTTCGGTCCGGCAGAGGTTGATTTGGGCGATCCGGTCGCCAGGGCGATCTGGATTGGAGACGAGAAGCCGCTGACCTGCGTCTACACGCTCACCCCGGCTTCTTCCTCTCCGCATGAAGATACGGGAACGATGCTTTTCGACGGACGCTCCGACGATGTCGTGACCGAGAGCGTACAGGTGTCCGGCGCGAAAGGTCGCATCGATTTCGCGCTCGGCGGCAAGCGGTTGGTGAAGTCGGTTGAACTTGTCGTTTTCGGCCTCGACTGGAAGAGCACCATCAAGGAGGTTCACGCCGCCTACGGCGACGGGCAAGGCAGAATATCGGTGGTCGACATGCCGATGGTCATGAATTACTCGGGCGTGGAGCGGTATGTCCATCGCGTCGAACTGAACCGGGAGATCGACAATCTGGCGGTTGGCTACACGGCGGCGGACGGACAGGAACGCATGCTGCTCGGCGAGGCGACGATTCGCGTGGCGAATGATGACAACACGCGCCGCGTGCCGACGCCGCTGGAGGTGAAGAGTGCGCTGGACGAAGTCCTGAACGCGCGGGGCATCCCGTACCGCACGGGCGTGATGGTGACGGGGGTCGTCAAGGATGGTGCAGGCAAGGTGATCGGCGTTACCACGGCGAGCCGTCAGGGCGAGAAGACGTTTCATGCGGACAACATCGTCGATGCGACGCGCTGCGGGCTTGCCGTGATTCTTGCCGGCGGCGGGACGAAGGGCGTCTCTACGGATGTCACCTGCTCGCGCATCGTCATTTCCACGACGCGTCCGCAAGCCGAGGACTTGACGGTCGAGGAATTGCCCCTCTCCGTTCCAGTCTGGTTCCAGGGGGCAAGTTCGAACAAAGGTACCGGCGGTACGGCGAAGGCTTACCGCTGTTCCTTCAAGTCCACTGTCCGGGAGCTTTCGATGCCGGTCGTCGCCGAACTCGAGCAACGCGCGCGAGACTTGACGCGGACGCCCGGCGAAGTCGATTCGGCCGACGAAATCGTCATGCGCCCGCTTCGACTCGAGGAACATGCGTCCGGCGTTTTGCGTCCGCCGCGCACGGTCGATTACGATGTCGTGGTGATCGGCGGCGGGACCGCCGGCGCCCCGGCGGCGATCGCCGCCGCGCGGGCCGGCGCGAAGACGCTGGTCGTCGATTACATGCCGCGCCTCGGCGGGGTGGGAACGTCGGGCATGATCGGCTACTACTGGTACGGCAAGATTTGCGGGTTTACCCAGGAAGTCGAGGACGGCATCAAGGCCCTGGGATATTCCTGTTGGCGAATGGGCAAGTCGGAGTATTGGCGGAGCGAAGTGCGCAAGGCGGGCGGCGACATCTGGCAGGAGTCGATTGGCTACGACGTGGTGTGCGACGGTCGTGCGGTGAAGGGGGTGAAGATCGCGACTCCCTGCGGAGTGTACATCGCACGGGCAAAGGTGGTGGTCGACGCAACCGGGGCCGCCGATCTCGCGGCCAGGGCGGGCGCCGAAACGGAGTGGATCTCGGAAAGGGAATTGACGGTGCAGGGCGCCGGGATGCCCACGGTGCGTCTCGGCTGGCGGTATGCGAATTCGGACTGGGGATATGTCGACGACAACAACGTGACGGACGCCTGGCTTTTCGGACTGCGGGCGCGGCGCGGCGGCAAGGGCGAGTGGGATGTCTCGCAGCTGTTGGCGACGCGCGAGCGGCGGCGGATGGTCGGAGACTATGTCGTGCAGCCTCTCGACGTCTGCAACGCGCGCACGTTCCGCGACACGATCGCGCAGGGCCGGACGGATTTCGACACGCATGGGCCGACGATCGACAATGCGTGTTTCGTCGGCGAGTTCGACGGCAGACGCCTCTTCAATCTCAATATCCCATTCCGCTCTCTGTTGCCGAGGGGCGTCGAGAACATGGCCGTCGTCGGCATCGGCGCGAGCGCGCATCGCGATGCACTGCCGTTTATGCGCATGCAGGCCGACGTGCAGAACGAAGGATATGCGGCGGGGTATGCCGCCGCGATGGCCGTGAAGGGGAATGTGGCGATCCGCAGCGTGGACCTGCGCGCCTTGCAGCACCATCTCGTCGACAAGGGGTGTATCCCGGCCGAGGTCCTGACGTGGGAGGATTCGCCGCCAGTGACGGATGACGAAATCGCCGCGGCGGTGAAGACTGTCGGGAATGGCTACCGGGGAGCGAACATTGTCCTCGCGGATCACGCGCGGTCGCTGCCGCTGCTGCGGGAGGCCTATCGCGCGGCGACGGAAGAAAGAGCGAAATTGTGCTACGCATACGTGCTCGGCATTCTGGGTGATGCGACGGGAGTGGAGACGCTCGCCGCGCAGGCATTGAAGCCGACGAGCGAGCGCCTTGTCATCAACACTGAGAACAAGTCGTCCTTCGGCAGGCGCATGGACGAATTTCCAAGCCAGCTCGTGGCACTCGGTCGCACGAAGTCGCCGCTCGCCGTTCCGGCGATCAAATCGGAGATTTGCCGGATGAAATCTTCCTGGGACGGTCAGCTTGCCCGCGCGATCGATCTCGCCTGCGAGGCGTTTCCGTCGCCGGAATTTGCAGGCAATCTCGCCGAGGTGCTCGGGCGTCCGGGAATGAGCGGCTACTCAAAGCACGGAATGGCTGCGGCTACGCCGCGCGGCGGATTCGGGACGCAGGAAGACGAGTGTCAGGTGATGCGCGAGCTGCACCTAGCGCGGGCGCTCTGGCTGTGCGGGGACAAGGACGGACTTGCGAAAGGCATTCTCGAAGCCTATGCCGGAGACCCGCGCAGTGTCTTCGCCGCGCATGCCCGGGCCGTGCTTAAGATGAAACGCTGACAATGGAGGTGGACGGCATGTTGACATTCAAGCGAGGAGCGGTGTTTTCTGCGGGTGTGCTGGCGGGCTTGTGCGAGCTTTCAGCCGCGACCGTGCGTCCGGTGGACGACGGCCGGGCGCTGATCAATCCCGGCATGGGGTTTGTCATGCACTACTATGACAACAGAACGGCGAACTACGGTGCGCAGCTCGAGCCGGGCGACGACATGTCGTGGTTTCCCGGGTGTTCCGTTTGCTATCTGCGGCTTCCCTGGGCGGTGGTGGAGCCGGAGGAGGGCAAGTACAACTGGACGGCGCTTGACACGCCGGCCCAGCGCTGGATTGAACGCGGGGGACAGATAGCGTTCCGCATCACCTGTTCGGAGGGTTGGATGGAGTATGCGACGCCGAAGTGGGTTTTCGACGCGGGGGCGAAGAGCGTGCGCTGGAATTTCGGATGGGGAAAGGGAGGCGGGCCTGCGGCAGACGGATATGCGGTCGATCCGGAATTTGCCGATCCGGTCTTTCTGCAGAAACTCGAGAACTTTCTCAAGGCGTTCGCGGCGCGTTATGACGGACGGCCAGAAGTCGCGTTTGTCGATGTCGGCACGTACGGACTCTGGGGCGAAGGACATACGCACGGTTCGAGCCGCGTGCCTCAGGAACGGATGAACCGCGAAGTGAAGCTGCACATCGACCTTCATCGCAAGTACTTCAAGCAGTCGCAGCTCGTGATCAGCGATGATGTTGCCTTTCCGTCAAATCCCGAGGCGAACCCCGAACTGCTTGCGTATGCGCGCGAACGCGGGGTGGGGTGGCGCGACGACTCGATTCTGGTTGCGCGTACGGTGCGCACGCGGCGTTGGTTTCACGAGAATCAGGCGGCGCTGTTCTGGCCGACCCTGCCGACAGTCGTCGAGACGGAGCACTTCGATCCGTCCAAGTACGATACGGACTGGTCAGACGAAGTTTTCGTGAAGGCGGTCGAGGCACACCATGCGAGCTACATATCGATCCACGGCGTTGCAAAAGGCATCTGGGACGCGAATCGCCCGGCAGTCGAGCGGATCAACCGCCGCATCGGCTATCGTTTCGCGCCAACGGAGGTGACATGGCCGGATGAGGCGCGGGTCGGCGAGCGAGCCGAACCGTTTAACGTGACCTGGAGCTGGTGCAATCGTGGAGTGGCGCCGTCCTATCGGTCGTGGTATCCATGTCTCACGGTCAAGGATTCCCAGGGGCGCATTCTCGCCGTGATGGCGGACGAAGGGCTTGATCTCTCGAAGCTGCCTGTCGCTGAACCGGGAGCCGCGCCCGCGGTAACCCATAAGGCCGAGTTTTTGCTCGGACGCTGGACCGCGCCCGTCATACCCGAAGGAACCTTTGAGGTGTTTGTTTCGGTCGGCGAGGCCGACGGTACGCCGCGCATTGAATTGCCGCTTCCGGAAAGTGACGGCAACCGGCGTTACCGACTCGGGAAGATTCGCCTCCGGCGGTCGCGCGGACACAAATGAGAAGATTGGCGTACGCGGAAGCGCGACTCCCACATCGTCCCGGTGTGCATGCGTCGGCCGTTGAACCTAAATTCGGGTACGCCAAGACAAGCTTGGCAGAACTTGTTAGCTGAAAGGA
>CAMEZU010000064.1 GCA_945947925.1 uncultured Verrucomicrobiota bacterium | reverse complement strand
TGTGCGTCGCGATGCGGTCGAGGAACCAGCGGTCGTGCGAGACGACCATCACGCAGCCGCCGAACTCCTGCAGGCCTTCCTCCAGCGAGCGGAGCGTCGCGACGTCGAGGTCGTTCGTCGGTTCGTCGAGGAGGAGGAGGTTGCCGCCCGAGGTCAGGAGCTTCGCGAGATGGACGCGGTTGCGCTCGCCGCCAGAGAGGACGCCGACCTTCTTCTGCTGCTCGGGTCCGCGGAAGTTGAAGCGCGAACAGTAGGCGCGGCCGTTCATCATCGTCGTCCCGGCGAGGCGGACATATTCGCCGCCGCCCGTAATGGCCTCGTAGACGGTCTCCTCGGCCTTGAGCTCGGAACGCGTCTGGTCGACGTAGCTGAGCTTCACGGTCTCGCCCACGGTAAAGGTTCCCTCCACGGGCTGGAGCTGCCCCGTGATGAGCTTGAAGAGCGTCGTCTTGCCGGCGCCGTTCGCGCCGATGACGCCCACGATGCCGCCGCGCGGGAGGTCGAAGTTGAGGTCCGTATAGAGAACCTGGTCTCCGAAGGCCATCTTGACGTGCTCGGCCTTGACGACGAGGTTGCCGAGCCGCGGACCCGGCGGAATGCGGATGACGAGGTCGTCCTCGCGCACGTTGACCTCCTGCTTCTGCAGCTCCTCGTAGCGCTCGACGCGGGCCTTGGCCTTCGCGTGGCGTCCCGAGGGATTGGTCTGGATCCACTTGAGCTCGTTCTCGAGCATCTTCTGGCGGGACTTCTCGACCTTCGCCTCGCGCTGGAGCATGGCCTCCTTCTGCTTGAGCCACTCCTCGTAGTTGCCCTTGTAGGGATAGCAGACGCCGTGGTCGAGCTCGAGGATCCATTCCGTGACGTCGCTGAGGAAGTAGCGGTCGTGGGTGACGACGATGAGCGTGCCCTTGAACTCCTTGAGGTACGCCTCAAGCCGGAACGTCGTCTCGGCGTCAAGGTGGTTCGTCGGTTCGTCGAGAAGGAGAACGTCGGGATTGGAGAGGAGGAGCCGCGCGATCGCGACGCGACGGCGCTCGCCGCCGGAAAGGACCTTCACCGCCTTCGAGCCGTCCGGACAGCCCATGTCGGCCATGCGGCGCTCGACCAGGTTCTCGAGGTTCCAGTAGTCGTTCTTGTCGATGATCTCCTGCAGACGCTCCATCTCGGCGGCCGCCTTCGGGTCGTCGAGGTTGCAGCAGAGGTCCTCGTACTTCTCGACCATCGCCTGGGCGTCCGCAACCCCTTCCATGACGACCTCGAGGACGGTCTTCGAATCGTCCAGCTCCGGTTCCTGCGGCAGGTAGCCGACCTTGGTGCCCTTCGCGACCTGCACCGTGCCCATGAGCTCGGTGTCGAGTCCGGCGAGGACCTTGAGCAAGGTCGACTTGCCGGCGCCGTTGCCGCCGATGACACCGATGTGCGCGCCGTAGAAGAACGAGAGATTGACGTCCTTCAGGATGGTCTTCGTGCCGACCTGCTTCGTGACGTCGATGAGACTGAACTGATATTCGCCTGCCATGTAACCTCCTTTTGAGGTATTATACCATAATCAGGATTTCGTCCGCGCGACCGGGCGCATCAGACCGCCGCTGACCCGTCAAGTCCCGCCGTGGCCGTGCGTTCGCGCACGGCGGCGGCGAACGCCGCACCCGGACGGGACAGCGGGACGGCCTTGCGGTGAATGATGCCGACGCGGATCGCGTCGTCGAAGTCGAGCGGCACAGACACGATGTCAGGGCCGTGGAGCCTGCGCGAAATCGCGCCGGAAGAGACCGTGTACCCGTCGAGTCCGAGAATGAGATTCGTCATCGTCGCACGGTCGCGCACGCGGATATTGCGCTTGCGGTCAATCGCCGGCATCACTTCCTCGGCATAGTAGAGCGCGTTCTCGGAACCCTGCTCGAACGAGAGGAACGGATAGTCGTCGAGCTGTTCGGGCCGGATCGACTTCGCACGGGCGAGCGGATGGGTCTTGCCGAGGAAAACATGCGGCTTCGCCTCGAAGAGCGCCTCGAAGACAAGGTCCTCCTTACGGAGGATCTTCACGAGCGGCGACTCGTTGCGCTTCGAGAGGTACATCACGCCCACTTCGCTGCGGTGGCGCGCGACATCGTCGATGATCTCGCTCGTCACGGTCTCGCGGAAAGTAAAGTCGTAACTGTCCTTCGCGCCGCCGAAGGTGCGTACGACGTCCATGAACGCCTCGACCGCAAACGCGTAGTGCTGGGTCGAGACGGCGAACTGCGGCAGACGCACGGACTTGCCGGTGTATTTCGCCTGGATGGCGGCCGCGTCAGCGAGGATCTGACGGGCTGAAGCCAGAAACTCCTCGCCCTCGCGCGTGACGGTGACGCCCCGCGTGGTGCGCGAGAAAATGGCAATCCGGAGCTCCTCCTCAAGGGTCCGGATTGCTTCAGTCAGCGTCGGCTGCGTGACGAACACGCGGCGCGCCGCTTCACTCAGGCTGCCGCAACTGGCGACGGCATCGGCGTACTTGAGCTGCTGGAGCGTCATGCGAACAGCCACGTGGAGAGGTAACGCTCGCCCGTGTCCGGAAGCAGCGCGACAATCGTCTTGCCGGCGTATTCGGGCAGCTTCGCGAGCTCCAGCGCGGCATAAAGGGCGGCGCCGGACGAGATGCCGACCAAGAGACCCTCCTTCGCCGCCGCCGCACGCGCCGTGGCGCCTGCGTTGTCCGCCGAAACCGGAATGACATGGTCGACCACCGCCGCGTCGTACACCTTCGGGACGAAACCCGCGCCGATGCCCTGGATCTTGTGCGGACCCGGCTTGCCGCCCGAAAGGACCGGCGAGGTGTCGGGTTCGACCGCATAGACCTTGACGGCGGGGTTCCGCTCCTTGAGGTACTTGCCCGTGCCCGAGACCGTGCCGCCCGTACCGACGCCGGCGACAAAGGCGTCGACCCGGCCGTCCGTATCCGCCCAGATTTCCGGACCCGTAGACGCATAGTGCGCCGGCGCGTTGTGCGGGTTGTCGAACTGGAGCGGAATGAAGCCCTTGTTCTCCTCGACGATCTGCTCCGCCTTGGCAATGGCGCCCTTCATGCCGTCCGCACCCGGCGTGAGCACGATCTCCGCGCCATAGGCGGCCGCGAGCTTGCGGCGCTCGACGGACATCGTCTCGGGCATCGTGAGGATGAGGCGGTAGCCCTTCACGGCCGCGACCCAGGCGAGACCGACGCCGGTGTTGCCGGACGTGGGTTCGACGATCGTCGCGCCGGGCGTGAGCCTGCCCTCCTTCTCGGCCGCCGCGATCATCGCGACCGCGATGCGGTCCTTGACGCTGCCGCCCGGATTGAAGAACTCGACCTTGGCGAGCACGCGCGCACCGCCCTGGTTCAGCTTGTTCGAAATTTCCACGAGGGGCGTATGGCCCACGGTATCAAGAACACTCTTAGCAATCTTAGACATATCGGTTCCTCCTATTGCCTGTATGATATTTTACCAAATCATTTATACCCGAGCCAGGGCTTGTTCGAGATCCGCGAGGATGTCGTCGATGTGCTCGATGCCAATCGAGAGACGGATGAGTTCCGGCGGCAGGCCCGTCGCCTTCTGCTCTTCCTCGGTGAGCTGCGAATGCGTCGCCGAGGCGGGATGGATGACGAGGGAGCGCGCATCGCCCACGTTGGCAAGCTGGGTGAAGAGCTCAAGCCCATCCGCGAACCGGATGCCCTCCTTCACGCCGCCCTTCACGCCGAAGACGACCATGCCGCCGGCACCGTTCGGAAGGTATTTCCGCGCAAGCTCCGGGTCGGACAGGGTCGGATACTTCACCCAGGCGACCTTCGGATGCTTCTCGAGGTACTGCGCGACCTTCAGCGCATTCTCGGCATGGCGGGCGATGCGGAGCGGCAGCGACTCGACGCCCTGCAGGAAGATCCAATTCGCATCCGGCGCGAGCGTCGGACCCTGGTTGCGCAGGCCGACCGTGCGCAGGCGGGTGATGAAGGCCGCCGCACCAATCGCGGGTCCCCACTGGATGCCGTGATAGCCCGCGTCCGGCTCGGTGTAGAGCGGGAAGCGCGGCGAATCCCAGTTGAACTTCCCGGCGTCGATCACCACGCCGCCGATGCCCGCACCGTGTCCGCCAATCCACTTCGAGAGCGAATGGATGACGACGTCCGCACCCCAGGCGATCGGATGCTCGAGGATCGGCGTCGCGAACGTCGCGTCCACGACGAGGGGGAGACCGTGCCTGTGCGCGACCTTCGCGTAGCCCTCGAGGTCCGCCACGCCCAGGCCCGGATTGCCGATCGACTCGACGTAGACGAAGCGCGTCTTCTCGTTGATCGCCGACTCGACGGCCGCAAAGTCGTTGAGATGCGTCCAGCGGACCCTGATGTTGTTGGACTGCGGAAGGATCGTGTTGAACTGCACGAACGTGCCGCCGTACACGTTGTCCGCCGAGACGAATTCCGTGCCGGACTCGGCGATGTTCGTGACCGTGAAGTAGATTGCCGCCGTGCCCGAAGCGAGCGTCAGCGCACCGAGGCCGCCCTCAAGCGCCGCAAGACGCTTCTCCAGGACGTCTTGCGTCGGATTCATGAGACGGGCGTAGATGTTGCCCGGACGCTTCAGCGCGAAAAGGTCCGCGCCATGCTGGGCGTTGTCGAAATTGTAGGCGGTCGTGCGGTAGACGGGAACCGCACAGGCGTGTGTCGCGGGATCGCCGTTCCAGCCGGCATGCAGGGCCAGGGTTTCGGCGTGGAGTTTCTTCGTGGTGTCGCTCATGTTCGTTACCTCCTTTGCTTGGGAACGACACCATTATTGCATTTTCCAGAACGATATGCCAATTGGAAGGTTCAGCTCTTTGCCATAGGACAGGCCTATGGACAAGACACGTCAGTTCGTCGCGGCCGAGTACCGGCACTTCACCGTGCGCCAGCGGCGCTCGAGCTGCGCGTACTTGCGGTGACGGCGTCCGCGGAGGAACATCTGGAGGCGGAGCGAGAGCGCGTAGAACCAGAGTTTGACGCGCGTCGGGCGGTCCGGCGGCGCCGCAGAGGTCATGGACGCGGCTTCGGCGGCGAGTTTCCGCGCGGCCACGACGACAGCCGGCGTCTGCGGAAGCTGAGCCAGGATCTTGCCGAGGGCATGGAAGTCGTTCCAGACGCCGAGACCGAGCTCGCGGTTGACGCCGAAGACGACGTAGCGGAACTTCCAGTGGCGGACGACCCACGGGTCCTCGCGATAGTCGGCGCGGTCGATGGCGAGCTGCCAGTCGATCGCCTTGAGATGTCCGTCGGCGTCAAGGAGGAGGTTGTCCGTGAAAAGGTCGCGGTGGACGATGCCCGTCGCCTTCAGCGCGTCGGCAAGCGTCAGGATATCCGCCGCAAAGCCGTCGGCCTGAGCCTCCGTCACGCCCTTCGACAGGAGTTCCGTCAGGGACGGACCCGACACGCGCGCGGTCACGACCGAGGCGGAGCGTCCGTCCCCCGCGTACCGCCACGCGAGCGGCATCGGCACGACAGCCGGTGCCGCGGCATGCATCCGGCTACCGAGCCTGTATTCGTTGCCGATGGACCAGACCGCCTTCGTGGACGTCTTCTCGATCGCCGGCACGCCGCAGAAGGTGCCGACGTGGAAGGTGTCGTTGATGTACTTGTTCTCGAGGAAGAGACGGCGGTCTTCCAACACCGGAGCGAGTCCGGGCTCGAGCGTCCGCGCCGCGAACGGTGCGGTCTCGGAAACGGCGGACCACCCCTCGGGCAGCCGCGGCGCGACCGTTCCCTCGGGGACCCCCGCCAGCCATTCGGCTTCCGTATGGCCGGTCAGCATCAGCACGTCGCGCGCGAACTCGCCGGGCTCCATCGTGCCGTGGATGCGATGTCCGCCGCCCGCCCATCGGTGGTACCTCTTTTTCAGCGCGTGAAGGCGCACGTTGCAATACGTCGGCAGCCGCCCGCCTGCGTCGATCGTCCGATAGTCGGGCGCCGTGTCCTCGACGATGACGAGCAGGAAGGCGCCGCCGCCGCAATTGCGGAGCTTGCGCTTCGCATCGGGAAGACGCGGACCGTAGAAGCGCCGGAACGCCAGCGCCGGATCCCCTTCGAAGCGAAGCTCCTTCACGTAGCGGACGCTCGTCTCGCGCCGCAGGTCCGCGAGGATCCGCTCCTCCACGAACCGGGACTTCTCCCAGAGGACGAAAAGAGCCAGTTCGGACGCCATCAGTCGAGCTCCCACAGGTCCTTGATCCACGGCGCCGGAAGCGTCGTCTGGTGAATCGGGACCTTCCGTCCCTTGTGTTGCGCGAAGCCCTCGATCGCCTCGTTCGGATTGGGGTGGCCGTGGAAGCAGAGAATCGACGCCCCCTTCGGCGTCTTCGGCGGGAGGAAGCGGTTCAGCGGGAAGATGCGGTGGCAGACGCGCTTGAAGGAGGCGACCCAGCTCTCCGGCCACCAGTTCACCTTGTCGAGTCCCACCGCATGCGTCATGTAGGCCTGTTCCGTCGCGTACTTCTTCTTGTTGTACGCCTCGTCGAGATGCGCGGCAAAGGCCTCCCAGACCCGATTCATCTTGCCCGCCTCGAAGCGGAAGCACGAAGAGTTGCCGATCTTCGGACGACGGCGGAAGAGGAGCTTCCGACGCTCGATCCAGTTGCGGATGATGCAGAACTCGCCCGGCTTGTAGTCGAAGAAGCGGTCCATGTCGCCGACGATGACCTGGTCGATGTCCAGGAAGAGGGTCGGTCCCGTGAGGTCGCCGCAGCCGTCCTTGAAAAGCGCGAGCTTCGTGTAGACGGTCGGCCAGTTCTTGCCCCTCGCCTCGAGTCCCTCCGGCTTCGGCGGAATCGGGCGCACCTCGATGCCCTCGGCGAGCCCTTCTGGCTCGTTGGTGAAGCAGACGAAGCGGAACGGACGCCGCAAGTTGCGCTTCACGCCCGCATAGAGACGGTTCACGTAGAACGGCGGATAGGCCGTGCCCCATTTCAGACAGATGACATTGACATGTTCGGATGATGCCATAAGTTTCCCCTCCCCTATGAACGCTTGAACAACCGGCGGATGTGATGCGCGAGGTCCGACAGGGCCGCGCACGGATACAGACGGGTGTGGTGCCGCGTGACGAGGACGCACGAACCGTCCCCGCGGTCCGCCGGCGCCGCCTCGATCGCCGCGACGATCTGGGCGAACAGGTTGTAGCGCGTCAGCAGCAGCTCGCGCGCCCGCGCGATCGCCCCCTTGCGCTTGTCGTACTCGCCGTCCGCAATCGCCTTGCGGACGATGGCGAGCGCGCGCTCGGGATCGTCCGCGGGAATGCGGATGAAGCTCTCGGCCGGCAGGACCTCGTCCACGGTCGGATCGCCTGCGTAGAACGGGAGGCACCCCGCGACAAGCGCGTCCGCGAGCTTCTCCGTCCAGTGTCCCGCCCCCATGTGGTTCTCGAAGGCGAGATGGTACTTGTAGGCGTCGAGCACCTCGAACTTGTCCGCAATCGGACGCACGCCCTTCCCGTACCAGTCGAATCCGGGAATCTCGCGCTTCAGGAGCTCGAGGAACCGATAGCGGTTCCCATGCTGCGTGTGCGTCATGCGTTTCGATGAATAGACGGCCGAAAGCGTCTTCGTCTTCTCGGACACGGTGCGGTCCCGCTCCGCGGCGAAACTGCGCCCCGTGTACCAGACCATGTATCCCGCGCCCTTGCGGTAGCCGGGATGGTTCTCGGCGGACGGCGGACGGTTCGTCAGGAGCGTCCCGAACTGGCGCACGTACGAGGCGTTGTAGAACTTGAGCGAGACGGGCTCCTGCGTCAGGAGCATCGTGCGCGACTTCGGACACCGGACGCGCAGCTTGCCGCCCGCCACTCCCGGATAGCCGTCCGCGATCTCGTCATAGACGCAAAGCCAGTCGTAGTCCCGGCACGCGGGATCGCAGGTGAAGCGGTAGCGCTCGCCCCAGTCGAAGGTCCGCGTCCCCATGAACCGCGCCACCGTTCCGCCGAACACCTTGACGACCGTGCGGCCGTCGGGACGCTCGTGCGGGAGCGCGGCGTCGACGATGTCGCGGAGCGTCCGGTAGAAACCGAGCCGGAAGGCGAGGTTCTTCCGCGTCGTCCAGGAGAGCTTCTTTCCGGCAATCTTCTTGTCGAGCTTGCGGAGGAGGTACCCGTCGATGGCGAAGAGCCACTCGCCGCGCGTGTACGGCGTGCGACGCACAAATTCGGCGAAGGCGGCGCGCAGCCGGCGAAGGCGGCCGAGCGCATACCAGCGCAGATGCTCGGCGCGGCAGACGACGTAGCGCACGAGGTCCTCGGCCGGCGTTCCAAAGCGCAGCTCCTCGATGTCGAGGAAGCCGGAGACGCATCCCCGGTCGAAGCGGAAGTTCTCCCAGTGGAGGTCGCCGTGGATGATGCGGACCCTCTCCGGCGGCAGCGTCAGCGTGGCGTCGGACATCAGCTTCAGCTCGCGGACGAGCTCGGGCGCGTTGCCGCCCTTGAGCCGCGCGAGGAGGTCGCGCTTGAGGGCGAGTCCGTCCCGGACCGGCAGGACCTG
>CAMEZU010000063.1 GCA_945947925.1 uncultured Verrucomicrobiota bacterium | reverse complement strand
CGGCGTCCTCGCCGAACATCTCGTAGAAGTCGCCGAGGCGGAACATGAGGATGGCGCCGACGGGCACCTCGCGCTTGAGCGCAAGGTACTGTCGCTGCATCGGTGTCAGTTCCTCGGCCATGGACTATTCCAACCTCGACTTCTGACGGGGATCGAAGGCGTCGCGAAGGCCCTCGCCGACAAGAACGGTGAGGAGCATCACGATGAAGAGCGCCAGGGACGGGAAGACGATCAGCCACCAGGCGGACGGGTTGGCCGTCGACTGCTTGAGGAGGTCGCCGCAGGACGGGGTCATCGGCGGAAGGCCGAAGCCGAGGAAGTCAAGGGCGGCGAGGGAGCCGATCGCGCCCATCAGGAGGAACGGGAAGAGCGTGATGAGCGGGGTGAGGGCGTTCGGGAGGATGTGCCCGAAGATGATGCGGCGGGCGGAGAAGCCCTGGCACTTCGCCGCCTCGACGAAGGTGCGCATGCGCAGGCGGAGGAACTCGGCGCGCATGTAGTACGAGACGCCGATCCAGTTGAAGATCGCGTAGCAGAGGAAAAGCACCCAGATGCTCCGTCCGTAGGTCTGCCCGATGAAGATCATCACGTAGATGAACGGCATCGCGCTCCAGATTTCGGTGAAGCGCTGGCAGAGGATGTCGACGACTCCGCCGAAATAGCCCTCGAGGGCGCCGATGACGAGACCGATGAACATGCCGGTCAGGGCGAGGGCGAGGCCGAAGAGGAGTCCGATGCGCATGCCATGGACGACGAGCGAGTAGACGTCGCGTCCGGCGGTGTCGAGTCCGAAGGGATGCGACCAGCAGGGCGGGAACGGGAAGGTGGCGTGGGGCGTCTTGACCTCGCGGCTCTTGACGGCGGGGACGGACTCGTTCGGATCGAGGTAGTAGCGGGTGTAGCCGTCGCGCTCCTTCACGGTGACGGAGTAGCCCTCGAAGAGCCCGTCCTTCTCCCAGTCGGCGGGAGCGGACTTCTCGAGCGCCGCCTTGAGCTCGGCGGGACCCTCGAACTCGCCGATGCCGTCCGCATCGAGGTTGAAGCGCGCGGTGCGGACGTCGTAGGCGACGATTTCGACGGGCTTGCAGTACGGCTGGAGATCCTCGGAATTCGCGACCGCGTCCGGGCTGATCGGGCAGACGACCTCCGCCAGCAGGCAGTACAGGAAGATGACCCCAAGGGCGACGAGCGCATACCAGGCGCGCTTGATCCGCCGGAACGCGCGGAATCTCTTGACCGTCAGCGGTGAGAAGAATGTGGCCATGGCGTTATTTCTTGGAGAAGTCGATCCGCGGATCGATGAGCATGTAGAGGACGTCGGAAATGATGTTGCCGATCAGCTGGAAGCTGGCCGTGAGGGACAGCAGGGCGAGAAAGACGGCGTAGTCGCGTCCCATCAGCGCGTTCCAGGAGAGAAGGCCCATGCCGGGAATCTCGAAGATGGATTCGATGATGATCGAGCCGGCGAAGAGCAGTCCGATGATCGGCCCGAGCCCCGTCGCAATCGGAACAAGGGCGTTGCGGAAGGCGTGTCCCCAGATCGCACGGCGGCGCGTCGCGCCCTTGGCGATCACCGTGCGCACGTAGTCGGCGCTGATCTGATCGAGGAGCGAGTTCTTCATCAGCAGCGTCAGCATCGCGAAGGAGCCGGCGACGTAGCAGAGGACGGGAAGCACCATGTGCCAGGCGCGGTCCTTGAACCAGACCCAGGCGGACGGCTCGGTCGCGAAGTCGCTCGAGATGCCGCCGAGCGGGAAGACGTCCCACCCGCCGTCCATCGTCCCGCAGAACAGCATCTTGAGTCCCATCGCAAGCGCGAAGCTCGGGATGGCGTAGGAGACGAACACGATCAGCGACGAGCCGGCGTCGAAGGCCTGCCGGTGCCGGAGGGCCTTGGCGATGCCGAGGGGAATGCAGATGAGATAGGTCAGGAAGAACGAGGCGAGGCCGAACCAGATCGACACGGGAATGCGTCCCTTGATCAGCTGCCAGGCGGTCTTGTTCGGATACTGGTAGGACTCGAGCTTCATTCCCATCCGGTTCGTGACGAGCCACTGCCAGTACTGCTCGTAGATCGGCTTGTCGAAGCCGTACTGGCGCTCCAGCTCCTTGCGGTAGTCGTCCGTCACAGAGGCGGTCGTCCCCTGGGCGGCGGCCGCGGCCTCGCCGCCGCCGCCCATGCCGCGCATCTTCATCAGCTTCAGCTCGACGGGTCCGCCCGGCAGGAAGCGCGTCAGGCTGAAGCAGATGATCGTGATGCCGATGAACGTCGGGATGACGAGGAGAAGTCTTCGGATCAGATAGGCGAGGCGGTCCATCGTCGGTTATTTCCCCTTTTCAGTTTGACAGGCTTCATTCTTCACTTGCTTCGCCGTCCAAATCGCCTGGCGGGCGACGCCGAGGAGAAGCGCCGCGTCGTCCTTCGAGTAGACGCCGCGGGAGAAGACGCGGTGGAAGCCCTGCATGAAGTGCTCGGCCTGGATCGGCTTCATAAAACCGATGTCGCAGAGCATCTGGGACCAGTTCTTCATGAGCTGCATCTTCTGCGCCTGCGGGGCGGGCGGAGCCTTCTCGTGCGGCGGCTCGTAGCGTCCCGACGCCGTGAAGAACTCGTAGCAGGTGATGAGGACGGCCTGAGAGAGGTTGATCGACGTGTAGCCCTCGTCCACGGGAATGCGGATCAGGTGCGTGCACTGGGCGATCTCCTCGTTGAGAAGGCCCTTGTCCTCGCGTCCGAACACGAGCGCGACCGGACCTTGCTCGGCGAGCGCCAGAAGGTCGGCCGCGCAGTCGCGCGGCGCCTTCACGTGCTGGCGGTAGAGTCCCTCGCGGGCGGTCGTCCCGACGACGGCGATGCAGTCCGCGACGGCTTCCTCGAAGCTCGCGAACTCCTCGCGGTTCTCCAGGATGTCCGTCGCATGGACCGCGAGACGCAGCCCCTCGTCCCAGGAGTTCTGCAGGTTCGGCGCGGCGAGGCGCAGGTGGCGGATGCCCATGTTGGCCATCGCGCGGCAGCTGGAGCCGACGTTGCCGGTGTAGAGCGTCCCCACGAGGACGACGCGGATGTTGTCGAGCGGATTCACAGCGTCTGTCCCTTCGGGCCGGAACCGGCCGGGAAGAACTTGCCCTCGAAGACGAGGAGGTAGTCGTCCTTCTTTTCGTTCAGCAGATAGAGACGGCAGCCAAGGCCGATCGTCAGGTACTTCCACATGCCGTCGCGCGTGCCGTACATCGTCCCCTTCGGGAAGTTGTTCTGGCAGATGTAGCAGTCGATCCAGCTGCCGTTCGGATCGGGCAGACGCACCTGCACCATCTTCTTGTCCTGGCACGGCAAGGTGCGGCCGTTCACCGGGGAGACGATCTCGTAGGTGTAGGGCTTCTTCAGCTCGCCGTAGCGGGCCATCAGGACATTGCCGTCGTCATCGATGAAGGCGTCTTCCTGCATCGCGTGGAAGCTGTTGCAACCGGCCGTGGCCAGGAGGCAAATGGAAAATGAAAAATGGAGAATGGAGAATGAACGCTTCATCTTCATCACAGCGCTGCAAGCTTTCTGGCGACGATTCCGCCGACGATCTTGGGATCTGCCTTGCCCTTCGACAGCTTCATCACCTGTCCGACGAAGAAGCCCGCGGCGGCCTTCTTGCCCGCCTTGAAGTCCGCGACCGGACCCGGATTCGCCGCGATCGCCTGGTCGACGAACGCCTCGAGGGCTCCCGTGTCGCTCACGGCGCCGAGGCCGCGCTCCTTCACGATCGCTTCGGGATCGCCGCCCTTCTCGAAGATCTCCGGGAGAAGCTCCTTCACCGTCGGACCGTTAATCGTGCCGGCGGCGGCGAGCTTCACGAGCGCGGCGAGTTCGGCCGGCTTCATCGCGACCCGGTCGATCGTCGTCTCGTGCGCATTGAGAAGCGCCATCACGTCGCCCATGTAGAGGTTGCAGAGCTGCTTGGCGACCTTCTTGTCGAGGCCCTTTGCCGCCGCCTCGAAGTAGTCCGCGTTCGCCTTGTGCTGCGAGAGGATCTCGGCGTCGTACTCGGCGATGCCGTACTCCTCGACCATACGCGCACGGCGCGCCTCCGGCTTCTCGGGAAGCTCGGCACGCCAGGCGGCGAGCCAGTCCTCGGACAGCTCGACGGGCACGAGGTCGGGCTCGGGGAAGTAGCGGTAGTCGTGCGCGTTCTCCTTCGAGCGCATCGGCGCCGTCTCCATCGCGTCCGGGTCCCACCGGCGCGTCTCCTGCACAAGCGGAATCGAATGCGCCATGCACGCGCGCTGGCGCTTCGCCTCGTAGGTGAGCGCGGCGTGGATGCCGGAGAAGGAGTTCATGTTCTTGATCTCGACCTTCGTGCCGAGCTTCGAGAAGTCGATGGAGCCGTCGGCCTTCGTCGGGAGGACGCCCGGGTTCTCGCCCTTCGGCCGGATCGAGATGTTGACGTCGGAACGCATGTTGCCCTCTTCGAGGTTGCAGTCGGAGACGCCCGCATAGACAAGCATTTCCTTGAGCGCCGTCAGGTACGCGATCGCGTCATCCGCCGACTCCATGTCGGGCTCGGAGACGATCTCCATGAGCGGCGTGCCGCCGCGGTTGAAGTCCACGCCCGATGTCGTCGCATAGTGGTTGATCTTCGCCGCATCCTCCTCGAGGTGGATGTGGTTGATGCGGATGAACTTCTTCGTGCCGTCCGCCCGCGTGATCTCCACCCCGCCCCCGATGCACAGCGGATTCCCGTTTTCGGAAATCTGGTAGTCCTTCGCCATGTCGGGATAGAAGTAGTTCTTCCGATCGAAGGTCGCATGGCGGTTGATCTCGCACCCGAGCATCATGCCGCTCTTCACCGTGAGCTTCACCGCCTCCTTGTTCATCACGGGAAGCGCGCCCGGGTAGCCGAGGCAGACGGGACAGACGTTCGTGTTCGGCTCGCACCCCGTCTTCAGCAGGCACGAGCAGAACATCTTCGTGTGGGTCTTGAGCTGCACGTGCGTCTCAAGTCCGATCGTGTTTTCAAATTCCATAAGTTTGATTATTATATCAAAAAAATGCGTCAAAGGGACGACTTGGCGACGGCGGTGACGAGCCAGTGGGGCATCGGCGGCGGGACCGTGCGGGTCTCGCCCGGCGCGAAGCCGGCCTCGGTCATCCAGCCCTTCAGCTCGGCGTCGGAGAAGACCCATCCGTTCTCGGTCGTGAGCGCCATGTTGACCGCGAAGAGCGCGGAGAAGGCCGGTGCCGTGTGGGTCTCGTCCGTCATCATGTCCAGGACGAAGAGCCGTCCCCCCGGCTTGAGCGCGCGGCGGGCGCGCCGGAGGATGTCGACGATCTGCTCGGGGGACTCCTGGTGCAGCGCGCCGAAGATGGTGACGGCATCGTAGGCCGCTTCCTCGTAGACGTCGGTGTGATAGTCGCCCGGACGGCACGAAATGCGGTCCTGCAGGCCGAACTTCGCCACGTAGCCGGCCGCTTCGGCGCTGATCGCCGGGAGGTCGACCGTGACGGCCGTGAGGGCGGGGTTCGCCTGGGCGATGAGGATCGCGTACGCGCCGGGTCCGCCCGCGAGGTCGAGGAGCCGGACGGGGCCCGGACCGAAGTCCAGCATCGGGACGATCGCCTTGCCGATGCCCATCGCACGGCCGAACATCGCCGCCGCAAAGGCCTTGGTGCGGGCCGCGTCCTCGCCGAGATGGATTTCGGGACGCTCCACCGGCTTGCCCGTGCGGGCGAATTCGGCAAGCTTGCCCCAGGCGGGATAGACGTCGCGGTTGTAGCGGATGGCCTTGGTGAGGTCCGCGGGACCGCCCGGCACGAGCGCGGCCTTCGCGGCCGGCGTGTTGAAGTAGCGTCCGTCGCGCTTCTCGAGGAGCCCTTCCGCGACGCAGGCGTCCGCCAGCAGGCGCAGGCCGCGCGCGGAAGCGTCGAAGGTGCCGGCCTCGACCTGGGCGAAGACGTCGCAGTCGATGGCGGCGAAGAGGACGGCGCTGCCGTAGTAGGCGCTCGCGAGGTCGACGATTTCCTGTACCGATTTCATCTGGATGTTCCTTTCGTGGGGGTCAGCGTGAGACGAGGTAGCCGAGGAAGACGGCGGCGAGTCCGGCGAGGACGGACGCCCCCGCGTAGGCGGCGGCCGAAGTCAAGAGAAGCGAAGCCGATCTGTCCCATGGTGATATTATAGCAAACTAGGCGAGCGACTTCCCCTGCCAGTCCTTCGAATGCCAGCGGCGCATGAGGACGATGCCGCGGAGGTTCTCGTCCAGCGCGAAGGCGACCCACGCGCCGATCAGTCCCCAGCCGAACGGAATGGCGAAGAGCCAGGCGACGCCGACGGCGACGCCCCACTGGAAGATGATGCCGACGACGAGCGGATAGACGGGGTCGCCCGCCGCCCGGAGCGTGCTGCAGGCGAAGATGTTGCGGACGCGTCCGATCTCGAGGACGCAGTCGATCCAGAGGATGACGACGCCCATGCGGACGATGTCCGGATTGTCCGTGAGCGCCCCGAAGACGAGCGGACCGAAGGCCGCGAGCACGACGCTCCCGACGAGCGTCACGGCCATGCTGCGCCCGAGGAAGAGGTTGCCGAGCAGATAGGCGGGGTCGTAGCGCCGTCGGCCGACGAGGTGCCCGACCAGGATGTCCCCGCCCTGCACGACGCTCATGCAGAAGAGATAGCCGAACATGACGCAGTGGACCGCATAGGTACGCGTCGTCAGGGCGTCCGTCGAGATCCTGTTGATGAAATACGTGATCGCGACCTGCGAAAGGCAGTAGGAGAGCTCCTCGCCCATGGCGGGGAGTCCGATCCGAAAGAGGTTGCGGAACTCGCGCCAAGGAAACGGCACGAACCAGCGGAGCGGGAAGGTGCGGACGTGGACCGCCGTATGGATGCCGGCGAGGAGCAGGAAGCCGGCGATGCGGCTCCCGGCGGTCGCCCAGGCGGCCCCCGCCACGCCGAGCGCGGGACAGCCCCAGTGCCCGAAGATGAGCAGGTAGTTGCCGAGCACGTTGAGCGCGTTGGTGACGGCCGTGACGGCCATCGGCGCCTTGACCCGTCCGACGCTGCGGAGCGACGCGCCGAAGGCGAAGGAAAGCGCCTGGAAGAACGAGAGCGCGCCGGTGATGCGCAGGTAGGACGCGCCGGCCGCCATCAGGTCCTCCCGCAGGCCCATCAGCCGCAGGACCGACTCCGCCTCGAAAAAGAGCCAGGCGCTCGCCGTCAGGCCGAGAACGGCGTTGAAGAGGAGCGCGATGCCGACGACCTGCACGAGCCGCTGGCGGAGCCCCGCGCCGTAATACTGCGCGCAGACGATGCCGACGCCGACCGAAGTGAACTGGAAGACGAGGAAGACCAGCATGATCAGCTGGTTGTCGAGTCCGACGGCCGCGACGGCCCCGTCCCCGCAGCTCGACAGCATGAATGTGTCGACCGCGCCGACCAGCATGACAAGCGCGACCTCCACGAAAATGGGGATCGTCAGTTTCCAGAGCTGGCTTCGCAGGGATTGCATCAAGTCGGACAGTATATCACATCTCAGGAGGCGCCGCGGACAATATCGAGGATGTCCTCGCCGTATTCGTCGCGCGTCTGCTGGTAGATGCCGTAAATGCGGGAGAGGGCCGAGAGGCTTGACGGACGTTCCGCGACGATGGCGTCGAGCGTCTTGTTCGTCATGATGCGGTAGGCGGGAAGACCGAGTTCGGACGCGAGGTCCTTCCGCCAGGTGCGCAGTTCCGAGGCGAGCGCGAGGTCCGCCGGGGAGAGCGTTCTGCCCGGCGCCGGGGCGCGTCCGCGCGACGCGGCCGCCTCCTGCCGCGCCGCCGCCTTGCGCTCCTCGGCGATCCGCTGGACGAACGAAAGCGGCACGTCGTGGCCCCGCCGCGGCCAGAGCAGCGTGAAGCCGCACTCTTCCTTGCGCGCGACGCGCAGGCCCTTCGGCGTGATGGCGATGAGGTCCTCGCCGTCGTCCGAGAGCGTCGCGCAGCCGGCGCGGACGAGCGCCTCGAGGACGAGCTTCACCTCCTCGGAATCGGATTCCTTCAGGAGTCCGTACGTCGAGAGCCGGTCGAGCGCGTGGTCCGTCAGATACCGCGACCCGACTCCGAGCAACGTCTCCACGACGCGGGCGAGCGCATGCTCGCCCTTCATCCGCGCGACGCAGGAAAGCGCCTTCTGGACGATGAGCCACTGCGTCTCGGAGAGGGCGTCCGGCATCTGGCGGGGTCCGCAATGGTCGCATCCGCCGCACACGTCGCCCTTCACCCGTTCGCCGAAGTAGTCGAGGATGAAGGCGTGCCGGCACTCGCGCGTATCGCAGTAGGCGAGCATCTGGCGGAGAAGCGTGCGCCCGCGCGTCGGATTCTCGCTGTTCTTGTAGAAGAATTCCTGCGTGTAGACGTCCGCGAAATTGAAGAGGAGCTCGCACCATGAGGGGAGTCCGTCCCGCCCCGCGCGGCCGACCTCCTGGTAGTAGGCCTCGACGCTCCCCGGGATGTCCCAGTGCGCGACGAAGCGGATGTCGGCGCGGTCGACGCCCATGCCGAAGGCGTTGGTGGCGA